>NZ_JBQFVP010000008.1:0-262154 GCF_056539825.1 Ruegeria sp. B10 | reverse complement strand
AAGCACAAGGTAAGCAAAGTGCGGAGAATTAGGAAGGGTCTTTAAGAAACCTCTGCACGCTAAAGCTTCTGTTATTTAATAGAATATACTGCCCAATCGAATTGGATATAATGCTATCGAAAATATGGTGATAAGATTTGTAATCAGTAGGTCCGCGGTTCGAGTCCGTGTGGGGGCACCACTTTAAAGCAAAAACAGTATGCTAATCTACGCACATGGTCGATTTCGATCTATCTTGTGGAGCAAAGATCAAACGCGCTTGGTTACAACAAAGCTTGGCGCATTCGAATAAATTGAAAACTTTGTGCGCTATGTGAACAACACTACAGAACACAAAACCGAAAACCGCCATAGTCATGCCTATAACAAGTTTGCGTTTATGGTGTGTTTCGAACGCGAGATCGGTTTCTCCTCCCTGAGATAGGGGTGCGCTTTGTTTCCAGCGCGCCCCGTCTTTTTTTGGTACGATGTCACGCTTACCGACCCAACTCGGGCTTCCTTAGAAGCCGCGCGGTACGCCTTTGTCTAACGCTCTCACCGTCCTACAATTTGGGTGTGAACAAACGAAGCGAATGGCCATGTTGGAAGACAAGCGCAAAGATCTTGACTCGGAAAAGCAGAAACAACTCCTCCGGAAGTTGGTTGAAGATCTGAGTAAACAGCAGATCGACCTCTACTATCAGCCCACAAGCGAAATCGCCGCGTTTCTTGAGAAACAGATCGAAAGCGGTGAGTCTCTGCTGGCAGAAGACAGGGCGCTTCTACGTCGGTTGAGCCGCCGTGATATCGAAGTGCTTCTCAGTCTACACTGATAGATTTGCCAAAATTTTCTGCTAGATAAAGTGGTGGGCGACCCTGGAATCGAACCAGGCGTGCGTCTCCGCGAGGGAGTTACAGTCCCCTGCCACACCTTGCGGCCTGTCGCCCACTGTCAGGCGTTGCACCTAACGTGGAGGCGTGATTACTAGCGCACCAAAGGAGCGTCAACAGGAAAATACCGCTTTGACGCAGGAAATCGAACGCCCGGCCCGGAGGCCAATAAAATGAAGAAACCCAAGTGGGTCGTGGAAAAGGAACAGGCGCGTAAAGCAGCGGCTGCGGAAACGGTTTGGCTATTTGGTCTGCACGCCGTGCGTGATGCGCTTATGAACCCGAAACGGCAGAAATTGCGCCTGATTGTGACCCGAAATGCCCGTGACAAGCTGGCAGAAGCCATTGATTTTGCGGGCACCGAGGCCGAGATGGTCGATCCACGCAAGTTCAACGCTCCGATTGATCAGGGATCAGTCCATCAGGGTGCTGCCCTTGAGGTCAAGCCGCTGGAATGGGGCGGGTTGGCCGAAAACTGTATCGGGCGCGAACACCCTCGAGTGATTTTGCTGGATCGGGTGACAGACCCGCACAATGTCGGAGCGATTCTGCGCTCGGCCGAGGTACTGGGCGCCAGCGCTGTGATCGGAACGCGGCACCATTCCGCGCCTGAGACTGGGGCGCTGGCCAAAACCGCAAGCGGCGCTTTAGAGCGCCAGCCCTATTTGCGGGTCCGCAATCTGGCCGACGCGATTGTCGAGTTGCAGGGCATGGGATTTCTGGTGCTGGGTCTCGATGGTGAGGCTGAGGATACGATCGAGGCTGCCATAGGGGATCAACGTGATCGTCCGGTGGCGCTGGTTTTGGGTGCAGAAGGCCCCGGATTGCGACAGAAGACCAAGGAAACCGTGGACAAACTGGTGAAAATTGACGCAGCCGGTGGTTTCGGATCTCTGAACGTCTCAAATGCGGCGGCGATTGCCCTATATGCCTCACGGTACACAGGATAGGAGCGCGTCATTTCTGGCCCATCGAAAATCGCCACCTGCTGCTATTGCGGGACCCGAGCGGCGCTTGTCCTGAAGGGAAAGCAGCGGCATGAGTTGAGCTGTTCCAGTTGCGGCGCGCCGTTACATGACCTCAAGATGCTACCCAAGCGCAAGGTGACCGAAAGCGCGCCCAAGAAACATGCGGTATCCCATACCGCCCAGCCGAAATCAAAACGGAAGAAAAAGAAGAAAACGCTGTTTTCGCGCGTGATGGATGAGGCCTGGGATGTGATCGAGGATATCTTCGACTGATCCTCATGCCTTGGAATGATCACAACCGCGTCATCTGGGGTGTCTCGCAGCACAAAACGTTGCAGATTGAGATGCTGAGTCCATGAATCCGTTATACCTATGCCAATCCGCCACACTCTCATTGGCGCGCTGAGCGCCACTCTTCTCGCTTCTGCCGCTATTGCGCAGCCCATGCCCGTGTATTTCGCGCCCGAGGGGGCTGCGATGGCGGGATACGATCCAGTGTCCTATTTTCAGGGTGACATACCCGTGCAGGGCCGCCCCGAGATTTCAGTGACGTGGAAGGGAGCCGAATGGCATTTCGCGTCCCTCGAAAACCGCGCGCTGTTTGAGTCGAATCCGCGCGCCTTTGCCCCTCAATTCGGGGGGTATTGTTCCTACGCGATGGCACAGGGCATCCTCAAGGGAACCGATCCGGGGGCCTGGCAGGTGGTAGATGGGCGCCTGTACTTGACGTTTTCGCCTGAAATTGAGCGGAAATGGCGTGAGGATCAGTTGGAATACATCCATCAGGCCGAAGGGAACTGGCCTGAGATTCTGTATCGAGAATAGGCAACCTTCCGCCATTTGTGAAAAGTCATCACAAAAATGCGTGCACCCTCTTTTTTTTAACCAAAACATGCCTAAATGTCACAGTGACCGCGGAACGGAACTGCCGCGGGTCATTTCACTGTCCCTCGTTCCAACAACTGGCGCCCAAGGTTTCTTGGGCGCTTTTTTCTTTTTCAGCCGTCGCATAGGGTAGCGGCATGGCTGAATATTCTGATGAGTTCCTGAGATCCATTCTGAAGCGCACCAAGACCGTTGCCGTGGTCGGGGTGTCCATGAACGAGGTGCGGCCGAGTTTCTACGTGGCCCGCTATCTGTCGCTGAAAGGTTTTACCGTGATCCCGGTCAATCCCGGTCATGCGGGAAAGCAGTTGTTCGGCCAAACCGTGCGCGCCAGCCTGTCAGACATCACGGAAGATGTTGATATGGTGGATATCTTCCGCCGCTCTGAGGCTGTGCCTCCGATCGTGGATGAGGCGCTGGAGGTATTCCCATCCCTGCGCACCATCTGGATGCAAATCGGTGTTGAACACGCAGAGGCTGCCGCCAAGGCTGAGGCGCGCGGCGTGGATGTGGTGATGAATCGCTGCCCCAAAATCGAATATCAGCGCTTGTTCGGAGAACTGCGCATGGGCGGCTTTAGCACTGGTATCATTTCATCCAAGCTATAGCGTTACTGCGCCTGGTAGGGTTTGAGGCGGGCCACCTGCTCTTGCCTGCGCTTTTCCAGAACAACCTCGCGCGGGACCCAGTCATATCTTGTGTCTTCCTGCAGCGGAGACCAGAAAAGAACCCCGCCATAACGCCACGGGTCCAAAACCACGCCATCATAGAGCGACTCGCCGCGCGCGCTGATAATGGCTGTGCTGTGGTCGATTCGCAGTGGATTGTCGGCATTGGCGATGGCGCGATGCATGTCCAGCGTTTGGAAGTTCTCTTGCTTCAACCGCCGCTCGATATCTTCGGCCCAGTGCCAGCATAACCCACGCGGGCGCAGGCCCTTGTTGACCTTGGCATTGTGGATCAACGGAGGATCGGTGATCTCGTATTCCTGCACCAGCTGCGCGGTGTAAGAATACGCAATGCGGGCGGCCCGGTTGGCCTCAGCCGGATCAATATCGGGGCCGAGGCTTTGGATTTCCGAAGCAAGACGCTGAACTTCATCCCCGGTGGACGGCGGCGGGGCCGCACAGGCGCCCAAAGTCACGAGGGCCAGAACGCAGGCCAAAGCTCTGATCATTGTGATGTCCCTCGCCCGATAGACCGTGAAACATGATCATAGAACCGCTTCGGCGCGGACGGAAGACTGAGCTTAACTTTTTGGGCGTGCGGCCTTTTCGGCGATACCGCTAAGGCCCTGACGCCGAGCCAGCTCCGACAGCACATCGTCCAGCGCAACGTCGCGCGAGGCCAGCATGACCAGAAGGTGATACAGCACGTCGGCGGCCTCGGCCGTCAGCCCGTCTTTGTCATTCTTGACGGCTTCGATGATGGCCTCAACGGCCTCCTCGCCGAATTTCTCAGCGCATTTCTCTGGACCCTTGGCCAGCAGCTTTGCAGTCCAGCTGCTTTCTGGGTCCGCCCCTTTGCGCGCCTCGATTGTGGCGGCCAGATCGTGCAGGATGCTCATGTCAGCCTCATCGGGATACCGGCGGCGGCCATGTGTTCCTTGGCCTCGCGGATGGTGTATTCACCAAAATG
Source organism: Ruegeria sp. B10 (assembly GCF_056539825.1). NCBI lineage: Bacteria > Pseudomonadati > Pseudomonadota > Alphaproteobacteria > Rhodobacterales > Roseobacteraceae > Ruegeria > Ruegeria sp. B10. The sequence goes on along the minus strand of NZ_JBQFVP010000008.1, from coordinate 257,793 downwards.
GAAGATCGAGGCCGCAAGTACGGCGCTCGCCCCGCCCTCGGTGACGCCTTCGACCAGATGGTCCAGATTGCCAACCCCACCCGATGCGATCACAGGCACATCCACCGCGTCGCTGATTGCGCGGGTTAGCGGCAGGTTGAACCCTGACTTGGTTCCGTCCCGATCCATCGAGGTCAGCAGGATTTCTCCAGCACCTTTGGCAACCACGATTTTCGCGAACTCGACCGCGTCGATGCCGGTGGGTTTGCGGCCGCCATGGGTGAAGATCTCCCATTTTCCGGGGCTGACGGTTTTGGCGTCGATGGCGCAGACGATGCATTGGCTGCCGAACTGGTCTGCCGCCTCGGCAATGACATCCGGGTTGGCGACAGCGGCCGAGTTGAAGCTGACTTTGTCAGCCCCTGCCAGCAGCAGGGCACGCACGTCATCCTTGGTACGCACGCCGCCACCCACGGTCAAAGGAACAAAGCACTGCTCCGCCGTGCGCTGAACTACATCGAACATGGTACCGCGGTTCTCATGCGTTGCATGAATGTCCAGAAAACAGATCTCATCTGCGCCAGCGGCGTCATAGGCCTTGGCCGATTCCACCGGGTCGCCTGCGTCGCGCAGACCCACGAAATTCACACCTTTGACCACACGGCCATCGGCAACATCCAAACAGGGAATGATACGGGTTTTCAGCATGCGCTTTCCTTTGTTGCCCGCACCCTTACCGGCAAAGCCCCGCCGATGCCAGACTTGTGATTGTCACCCTTCTCAAACCTGTGAAAACTGTCCCCAAATTCATCAGGAGATCAATAAGATGCGAAACCTTATTCTGACCACCACTTTCCTTTTTGCAGGAGCAGTTGCCGCAATGGCTGACGATATCATCAAAGTAGAAACCACAAAATCTGTGCCCGAGGCGCTGGACGCACTCGAAGCCGCTGTGGGCAACGCAGGCGCAACGGTCTTCGCGCGCATCGACCACGCAGCCGGTGCCGAAAAAGTCGGCACGCCGATTCCGCCCAATCAGGTGCTGATCTTCGGCAACCCAGCCCTCGGGACACCCGCGATGCAGATCGACCCGCGTGCAGGCCTGTTCCTGCCGCTAAAAGTGCAGGCCTATGAGGATGCGAACGGGCAGGTCTGGCTGGCTTATGAAGACCCAAAAGAGACGATGGATGACCTTGATGAGGTCGAAAACTCGCCCGTGATCGAGAAAATGCGCGGTGCGTTGAAGAAACTGACCTCGGCTGCCGCGCAGTAAGGCGTTTAGCTCAGGGCGCGAATGGCGCCGGCCAGGTCAATCGCGCCATCATACAATGCCCGGCCCGAGATCGCGCCGTTCAGTTCAACTCCGCAATCGCGCAGGGCGATCAAATCGCCCAATGAACTGACGCCACCTGAGGCAATGACCGGGATGGAGACGGCTTGGGCCAGCGCGGCTGTGGCTTCGATATTCGGGCCCTGCATCGCGCCGTCACGGTTGATGTCGGTATAGATGATTGCCGCAACGCCAGCATCTTCGAAGCTGCGCGCCAGATCGGTGACCTGCACATCGGTTTCCTCGGCCCAGCCTTTGGTTGCGACCATGCCGTTGCGAGCGTCGATGCCAACTGCGACCTTACCGGGGAAGGCTTTTGCGGCCTCGCGCACCAGATCGGGGTTTTCGACGGCAACGGTGCCCAGAATGACCCGCGCCAAACCCTTTTCGATCCATGTCTCGATCGTAGCCATGTCGCGGATACCGCCACCCAGCTGAGCGGGCACGTCGCAGGCCTTCAGGATCGCCTCAACCGGGGCGGCATTGACCGGCTCGCCCGCGAAGGCACCGTTCAGGTCGACAAGGTGCAGCCACTCACATCCTGCATCAACAAAGGCACGGGCCTGCGCGGCCGGGTCTTCATTGAAAACGGTGGCTTTGTCCATTTCACCGCGCAGCAGGCGAACAGCGTTGCCGTCTTTCAGGTCGATGGCGGGATACAGGATCATGTCGGGCGGCCTTATCTGAATGTTACACGGGCGGCGTATCGCACAAGCGGGTTAGCGACGCAAAGTCAATCTTGCCCGAAGCCCGACACCGGGCCAGAGTGAACCCAAATCAGGGAGGTTATCATGAAGAAACTTGCACTTTCGATTGCTTTTGCATCGCTGGCCACAGGCGCGATGGCGGCAGATCCGGCGGATGGGCTTTGGAAAACACAACCGGGCGACACAGGTGGGTACCTGCACGTGTCGATCAGCGAATGCGGCAGCGCAATTTGCGGCACTATCGACAGCGCCTTTGACGGCAATGGCGACCAGATACTGGACTATGAAAACCTGGGCAAACAGATCATCTGGGACATGGTCGCAGAAGGCAGCGGCAGCTATGACAACGGCAAGATCTGGGCCCCCGATCGCGACAAGACCTACAACTCCAAAATGACACTGGACAGCCAGAACCAGCTCACGGTCAAAGGCTGTGTCGCAGGCGGATTGGTCTGCCGGGGGCAGACCTGGACTCGCATTCAGTAACGCCCTACGGCGCCCAAGTCAGGAAGTTGCCGATCATACGCAGGCCAACATCCTGGCTTTTCTCGGGGTGAAATTGCATCCCAAGCATCGTGTCGCGGCCAATTACGGCCGTGACGTCCTGCCCATAGTCCACGTAAGCCAGCCGCTGCGCCGGATCCGCGACGCGGAAATGGTAGGAGTGGACGAAATAGACATGATCGCCGGATTTGACACCATTAAACACCGGGTGATCGCTATCCAGAACAAGATCGTTCCAGCCCATATGCGGCACCTTGAGCGAAGCGTCCGAAGGCTCGATCCGCAGCACGTCCCCAGCGACCCAATCCAAACCATCGGTTTCGGTGTATTCATGGCCTTTTGAGGCCATCAACTGCATCCCAACGCAGATACCGAGGAAGGGGCGACCTTTCTGTTCGACCGCCTCAACCATTGCATCATAAATGCCCTTGTGACCGCGCAGCTCGGTAGCGCAAGCCGGGAAGGCTCCGTCCCCGGGTAGCACCAGCCGGTCCGCGCGCGCGACGACATCCGCGTCCGAGGTCACAACGACCTCACCCGCGTCCAGCTCTTTCGCCATGCGCTGAAAAGCTTTTTCGGCCGAGTGCAGGTTGCCGCTCTCGTAGTCGATGATCGCGGTGAGCATTTACAGCGCGCCTTTGGTTGACGGAATCGCATCCGCCTTGCGCGGGTCGGTTTCGACCGCATCCCGCAGGGCGCGGGCAACGGCCTTAAAGGCAGCCTCGGCGATGTGGTGGCTGTTGAAACCGTGCAGCTGATCAATGTGCAGTGTGATGCCGCCATGGGTACTGAGCGCCTGAAAAAACTCGCGCACCAGTTCGGTGTCGAACGTGCCGATCTTCTGGGTCGGCAGGTCCACGTTCCAGATCAGGAACGGGCGCGCTGACAGGTCCAGCGCACAACGCACCTGAGCGTCGTCCATGGGCAAGTGACACTCGCCGTAGCGGCGGATGCCTTTCTTGTCGCCCAGTGCCTGCGTCAGAGCCTGACCCAGCGCGATGCCGGTGTCTTCGACCGTGTGGTGGTCGTCTATGTGATAGTCGCCCTTGGCGCGGATCGTCATGTCGATCAGCGAATGACGCGCCAACTGATCCAGCATGTGATCAAAGAAGCCAACGCCGGTCTGGTTGTCATACTGGCCGGTGCCGTCCAGATTGACCTCGACCGAGATCTCGGTCTCGGCGGTCTGACGGCTGATCTTTGCGCTGCGCATGGGCGAATTCCTTTTGCTACAGGCGCGCTTATAGACGGGGTTGGGCGGGTTGATCCAGTGCCCGCAGCGCAATCGGTACAAACTGTTGCAGGGGATTGCACACAGGTCCGGGCCATGCCAGCCTGCCGGAAACTCAAGTCAAAAGGCCCGGCACATGTCCACCTGCGTTTTTATCCAGATCCGCTGCAAACCCGGCACCACCTACAAGGTCGCCGAAGAGATCGCCCTGCGCGAGATTCACTCAGAGCTTTATTCCACCAGCGGCGAATACGACCTGCTGCTGAAGCTCTATATCCCCGAAACCGAGGATGTGGGCCATTTCATCAACGAACACCTGCTGGTGATTCCAAACATCGAACGATCCTTGACCACGATGACGTTCAAAGCGTTCTGATCTGAACCTGCACTCTTGATGCGGCAGAATCGGCCCGGTAGCGAAAGACATCCGGGCCACAGCTAAACACAGAGCTAAACACAGACGCTCAGGCACCGCGTTCACATCGAAATTGATCAGTTGGAAAAGTTTGCATCTGGAGCGGGCGAGGCGATTCGAACGCCCGACCCTAACCTTGGCAAGGTTATGCTCTACCCCTGAGCTACGCCCGCATCAGATACATATGTTGGTCCGAAGACCTTAACTCAATGGAGCGGGCGAGGCGATTCGAACGCCCGACCCTAACCTTGGCAAGGTTATGCTCTACCCCTGAGCTACGCCCGCGCCGTTGAGTGAGGAGGGATGTATAAATTCCCGCGCGAGCCTGCAAGCGGAAAAAGACAAAAACCTGTAAAAATCTTTCGACGGAAATTCGGAGCTGACGCGTTGAATGGGTAATGAGGCTTACAAGGCGAAGGGACGCGTGATGAAATCAAGGGTATTGGCAGAAATGAAGACGGCACTGTTGGCGGCGCTGATTGTTTTCGCGGTATTGCTCTGCCCGCCCGAGGACGATCCGTTGGCCGAGGTCCCCTCCCCTATGTATGAGCGGCAGATTTTGACCGGATAGGCAATCTTGCCGGGACCTGCCAAAAGGGTATCGCATTCGGCGTAGGCGTGGTCCAAGCTGACCTCTGCGGACGGGCGCCAAATGTCGATCTCTCCGCAACGACCCTAGCAGCCAACAAGCCGCTTGCCAGTTACGGCATTTACCGATGAAGGCGCAGGATGTAACACCGGAGAAAGGAGCCCGGCAAAAACAGGACGAAGATGCAGGTTGTTATCCACGCAGGCGTGGCCTTTTCCGACAATGACCGGTTGATCGAAACCCTTATCGCGAACGCGTCGGTTCTGAACCAGCAGCGGGTCATCCCTCTGGACCTCGCGCAAGGGCGGCAGTTTGTGAAAGTCGCCTCAGATTCCATGACAACCGGAGTGCCTCTGCCAGAGGTTCTTATAGGCCTGAATGAGGTTCTTCCCGACCGCACCACTTGTGATCGCGTTGTCCTGTCCAGCGACAAGGTTTTTGGCCCCAGACGAGCCGCGATTCTGCACGGGCAGTTTTATCCAAATGCGGCTGAGCGGATTGCGTTCCTGGACCGTGTTCTAGAGTCGGATCAAATCGAGCTGTGTTTCGCGCTGGTCAACCCGGCGAGCTTCATCTCGAAATTGCTGATGTCGCTGCCCGAAGAGCGGCGGAAAGCCGTTCTAGGGAATACCGACTTGAGCAAACTGAACTGGCTGACCATGATCAACGACCTGCGAGAAAGAGCTCCGAACGTTCAGATCACGCTCTGGGCCAATGAAGACACTCCGCTTATCTGGGGCGATATCATCAGAACGCTTGCCAGACTGCCTGACAAGGCGGCCCTGCAACATGAATACGCGTTCATTGCCTCAGTGCTGACGGACGCGGGCCGTGCAGAGCTGACGCAACTGCTGGAACAAATTGCCTGGCAGGATCGGGATATGCTGCGGGAAAGTCTGACCCATCTGTTCGATGAACATGCCGACCCCGCGCAGGTCGAGGAGGAACTGGAGATTCCAGGCTGGAATTCCGACGTGGTCAGCGCGTTTTCCGAGATCTATGAACAGGATCTCGCGGCACTACGCGCCATGCCGGGCGTAAGGGTGCTGCAGCCCTGACACGGGCTGCATTGCATTACATACCCAGCGCTTCCTTATACATTTCGAGAACCGCCTCTTCTTCGGCGATATCATCCTTGTCGCGCTTGCGCAGAGCGACCAGTTTGCGCATGACCTTGGTGTCGTAGCCGCGCGCTTTCGCTTCGGCCATGACCTCTTTCTGTTGCTCGGCCAGATCTTTCTTTTCGGCATCCAGACGCTCGATCCGTTCGATGAACTGGCGCAGCTCGCCTGCTGTCACGCGGTAGTTGGCGGCGGCCTGATCTTCGGTCATGTCTTCCATGTAGGTCTCTCCCAGAGGCTGAATTGCGATGCTGAGACATCGGGCATGGTGCCGGATACATCGCCGGTGCCCGGGTCGCAAGCACCCAATCCCATGGGCGGGCTTGTCGGCAGGCCCCTGATCCGCTAAGCGCAAAAACACGGCACCAGCAAAGGCAGGCAACCATGTTCGAAATCATTACCTGGGGCGGCGCCGCCCTGTCAGTGGCCGGGCTTGTCGGTCTGATCTGGTGTATTCTGCGCGTAATGAAGGCCCGCAAAGCGGGCCTTTCAGATGACGAACTGCGCGCTGTTGTTCAGGGTGTTCTGCCCTGGAACCTTGGGGCGTTGTTTCTGTCGGTCATGGGGCTAATGCTGGTCATCCTCGGCATTTCGCTGGGATAACCCGACCGATCAGATCGGCAAATTGTCAAACCGCGCTTCCATCGCGTCCTCGCACAGGGCCGCATCCAGATGGCGCATGCGCGACGGAACATGCATCCCCTGCTGACGCATGCGATCTACGATCTTGCTGAAACTGGGCTGCAGCGCCAATCGGGTATCCAGACACGCGTTCTGAAGTTTTTGCTCAAGCTCTTGCGCTTCGAAATAGAGGTTATCTGTCGTCATTGTGATCCTCCCAATTGTCAGTATCCCCGATATAGGTAACGCGGATACGACACGAAGATGCTACCGGAAACGATGGCGGTTTATTGCCCGCTAAAATAGCCTGTTCGGCAAATCTGCGCGTCTGGGTTAAAGTTTAGGCAAATTTCATATGTCGTGCCTTGACGGACATCAAAAGCCGAACTGACTCTTGTATCACATTCTGCTTTTCCTATATGTCGTCTAAGTGGAGGAAACCATGAAGCCAAAAGTGAAAGCGTTCTTCGACGACCAGACCTTTACGGTCTCGTACGTCGTCCACGAAGACAGCAGCCGCGCTTGTGCGATTATCGATAGCGTTCTGGATTTCGATCATGCCTCGGGCCGGACGGGGACAAGCTCTGCCGACCAGATCATCGCTTATGTACACGCCAAAGACCTCAAGACCGAGTGGATTTTGGAAAGCCATGTGCATGCAGACCACCTCTCGGCTGCGCCATATCTGCAGCAGGAACTGGGCGGCAAAATCGGGATCGGACATCACATCGTCGAGGTGCAAGAAACCTTTGGCAAAATCTTCAACGAAGGGACCGAGTTCCAGCGCGATGGCAGCCAGTTTGATGCCCTCTTCCGCGAGGGCGACAGTTTCCACATCGGGCAGATGCGAGGCGATGTGCTGCACACGCCCGGTCATACGCCGGCCTGCCTGACCTACGTGATTGGGGATGCCGCTTTTGTCGGCGACACCTTGTTCATGCCCGATTTCGGCACCGCACGATGCGATTTCCCGGGCGGCTCGTCCGAGACCCTTTTTGCTTCAATCCAGAAAATCCTGTCTCTGCCCGATGAGACCCGCATTTTTGTGGGGCACGACTACAAGGCCCCGGGCCGGGATGAATATGCATGGGAGACAACGGTGGGCGAGCAAAAAGCGCTGAACATCCATATCGGGCAAGGTCGCAGCATCGAAGAGTTTGTGGGAATGCGGGATGCGCGCGACGCGACCCTCTCTAAACCCAGGCTGATTCTGCCATCGCTTCAGGTCAATATGCGCGCGGGACAGATGCCCCCGGCCGACGAACAGGGCGATGTTTTCCTGAAGTTGCCGATCAACAAGCTGTGACCCGCGCCACCAGTATAGGATGGATATAAGATGAACCCGGACTGGATATGGGGCCTGTGTGGCGGCATCCTGATCGGCTGCGGCGCTGCGCTTTACCTGCTTGGCAATGGCCGGATCATGGGGGCCAGTGGCATTCTGGGAGGTTTAATCGACGGCCCGGCAAGGCGCGAGAAACTGGCATTTGTTGTGGGGCTGATCGGTATGCCGCTGATTATGAGCCGTCTGATGAGCGAACAGCCTCAAACTCACCTGACAGAAAATCTGAGCCTTCTGGTCGTAGCCGGGTTGCTGGTTGGCATTGGCACGCGGCTGGCTAACGGTTGCACATCGGGCCATGGGGTCTGCGGCATCTCTCGATTTTCACTGCGCGGGATTGTCGCGACCCTTATCTATATCGGTGCCGGAGCGGTGGTTTTAGCCCTGTTCCGCCACGGTTTGGGGTTGATCTGATGCGGTTGTTGATCGCTTTGCTATCGGGCGCGCTGTTTGGCGCGGGGCTGTTGCTGTCGGGCATGACGGACACCCAAAAGGTTCAGGGCTGGTTGGATATCTTCGGCGCATGGGACCCGACACTGGCCTTTGTCATGGGAGGCGCGATTCTGCCCATGTTGGTCGCGTGGCGCATGACCAGGACCCGCCAACCGTTGACTGGCGGCACATTTCCCGCACCTGCACGGCCCGAACTTGACCGAGGGCTGATCCTCGGCTCAGTCCTGTTTGGCGCAGGCTGGGGATTGGTCGGTCTATGCCCCGGCCCAGCCATGGCAGCACTGTCCTATGGCGGGACCAGCAGCGCCGTTTTTCTGGTTGCGATGGCGGCGGGGATGCGGCTGGCACCGGGGCTGCGCGCGCAACTGGACAGGGCGGCCAACCCGGCCTAATCAATTGGCATGGAGATTCGACCAATAACCCCCCGCTACGCCGTGTCCCCGCAGATCACTGTCGAGGACGTGCCCGCCATTGCCGAGGCCGGCTTCGTCAAGGTTATCTGCAACCGACCCAATGCTGAAGTTCCCGAGATCATGCAATCAGATGCCATCGGAGACGCGGTCCGCGCAGCCGGGCTGGAATACGAGGTGCTAGAACTGACCCACCAGACCATAACACCCGAGAATGTCGCTCGGCAGAGGGATATGGCCGAAAATTGCTCTGGCCCGGTTCTGGCATATTGCGCGTCCGGAACGCGTTGCTCGGTCGTTTGGGCTTTGGGTCAATGCGACCAGATGAGTACGGATGAGATTCTGACAGCCACCACCAATGCTGGATACCAATTGGAGCAGCTGCGCCCCACTCTGGATCAACTGCGCAACACGTCAGACTAAATCAGACCTCCCCATCCTTCGGGCCAACGAGGCCCGCCAGTTGCGAGATTTCCGCGACCATTCGATCGGGTTCAACAAGGCTCAGGTCGTCGTGGAGGGGATCGACACCTGTAGAGCTCGCGACCATATCGAGAGGGTCGGACAGGATATCTACGTCTGTGTCAGCCATATCGCCCCGGACACTGGCCGGGCGGCTTTCTATGAATTCGGCGGGCTCCAAAGCATCCAGCGCAGGCAGCGGTACGTTTTCGTTCAGCCGAACGGCGCGCATCCCGCCCGATTGCCCCAGACGACCGACTGAGGCGCGAGTACGTTCGATGGTCAGAACCTCGGTCCGGTCCAACCGCGCGCCGGTCAGAGGCAACAGGCTGCCCACCTCAAGCCCGGACAGATGCGCCAAAGGCAACCTCATCCGGCACACCACGGCGTTCAGCTCGGCCCGGACAACGCCTGATGACTGCTCCAGCCGAGGGCCCGTATCGACGTCCAGCTCGATCTCAGCCTCATCGGGCGCAGGCGGATCAGGCAGCACAATCGTGATCTGCCCCTGACGCAACCCGCCTCCAAGTTCCACGGTAAGGTCAAAAACACGGTAGCTATCTGCCACCAGAGACAAGGTCAGGCCGCGCAAATCCACCGCCCTTGAGGCATACTCAAACCCCATCAGCCCCTGCTGATCTTCCGGATCGACCAGAACCACAGCACGGCGCAACGCATCTTCAACCAGTGGGGCGGCCATGGCGGCATCCGTATCCGTAAAGCCCCGCTCGGCGGGCGCGTCCGGTGTAACGTCACCAATGGTTTGGGTCTGAACGATGGCCGAGACGCAGTTCAAATCCAGACAGGCCGCCACAACCCCATCGGAACCCGTAAATTTCAGCAGTAACCAATCTTCGACCAATGTGGTCGCAAGCCCGGCCTGCGCCCGATCTGCCTGTTTTGCCCCGATAACGGCCAGCGGAAGGTTAAAACGCTCACCCGCGGCCCGTGCAAAGCCCAGACGCAACGCCCGCAGGATCGAGCGGGGTCGATCCACCAGATCCCCCTGCCCCACTGACAATTTGCGCGCCAAAGCGGCGCCGGCTGTGTGTGCCATGGCTTCGGTACCATCCGGTTTCTTGTCGTGAATCTTGGTGTAACCCAGCAGAGGTTACGAACTTCTTTAAACCGAACTATTGCGCGGCCTGCCGGTAGGCCAAGGGCAGGCTGACGCGGAACGCCGCACCGCCCTGCCCCGTCAGATATGTGATATCGCCGCCCAAACGGTGCATGATCTCGCGGCAAATCGCTAAACCCAGCCCGGCACCGCCGGCCTTGTCCCCTCCGACCCGCGCAAATTTCTCAAAAATCATAGACCGCGCCTCAGGCGGAACACCGCTGCCATTGTCGATAAAGTCCACAACCAGTTGCCCGCCCACATCATGCGCCGAGATCGTCAAAACGGGCTCATCGGCATCACAGTATTTCCGCGCGTTGGAGATGAGGTTGATAAACACCTGCCCCAAGCGGTCGAGATCAGTTTGCAAGGGGATACGCTCGGATGCCTTGCTGCGCCGCACAACCAACCGCTGATCCGTGCCCGCCAGCGCGCTGGAGATCGACCGATCCAGAACCGAACGCAACGTATCGTCGCCGAGGTTCAACCTGACCTGCCCATTCTCAAGAACGCTGAGGTCGAGTAGATCGTCCAGCAGACGTGTCAGGCGGAGCGCCTCGTCGTGAATGATGGCGGCATAGCGGGTCTGTTCTTCACCGCTCAGCCCTTCGGTGTCGCGCATAATCTCGGAAAACGCCCGGATCGAGGTCATGGGCGTGCGCAATTCATGACTGACCTGGCTGAGGAAGCTGTCTTTCTGCTCGGATATTTGGGTTAGCTTTGCGTTGGCATCGCGCAACTGGCGTGCCGTGCGGCTAAGTTCGGCAGATTTCTCTTCCAACTGGCTGGAATACTCCAACAATTGCGCAGATTCGTCAGCGACGGCCAGGAGGTCCTCGACCGAAACCGAGGCTCCTCCCACGATCTGCCCGATCATCGCATGCGCGGTGGCCGCCCCTACTGAGCCGCTGAGCTCCCTCTCAAGCCGGGCCAGAAATCCGGGTGTCGGCTCGGGCAAAGGCGAGCGTCCGCCCTGAAGCTCGGCCTCGCGCTGGAACAGTTCCTGGGCGGGTGATGTGCCCAGAATGCGCTGCGTCATGATCATCAGGTCTTCGCTTTGCGCAACCGACCCGGTCCAACCGCGCGGCGCGACCGAGTGGTCAAAGACATTGACGAACTGCGCGCCCTGAAGCCGCTCCAACGGGCTGGGAAAGCTCAGCAGGGACGCAACACAGAACACAATCGCATTCAAGGAAATTGACCACATGACCGAATGCACCATTGGGTCGATACCTTCGATCCCGAACAAGGCCTGAGGTCGCAGCCATGCAATACCAAATGGGCCGTTCAGCAGCACACTCTCGGGCATCCATGCCGCCCCCATTCCGGGTAGAAGCAGGGTGTAGATCCACAGAACAAAGCCCACGGTCAAACCTGCCAGGGCACCGGTTCTGGTGGCCCCGCGCCAGAACAATCCGCCGACCATCGCGGGCAGGATTTGCGAAATACCGCTAAAGGCCACCAACCCGATCGAGGCCAACGCCGCGCCGCCGCCAGACAGACTGTAGTAGAAATAGCCCAGCGCCATTATCGCAGCGATCGAGATACGTCGCGCCATCAATACGATGTTGCGCACGTCTCCGGGCACGGACCCGACCCGCTCATGCGTGTTCAGCCAGATCGGCATTACGACGTGGTTCGAAACCATCGTCGACAGGGCCATTGCCGTTACGATCACCATCGAGGTGGCCGATGAGAACCCTCCGATAAAGGACAGCATCGCCAGCCCGTCCTTGCCTTGCGATAAAGGTACGGTCAGAACGAACAGATCCGGGTTGGACCCTTCCGGCAATAAATCGAGGCCGACAACGGCGATGGGGACAACAAACAGGCTCATCAGCAGCAAGTATAAGGGAAAGGCCCAGGCGGCGGTGCGCAGATGGCCCTCGTCATCATTCTCAACCACCATCACCTGGAACATGCGCGGCAAGCATACAAAGGCGGCGGCGGACAAGAAGATAAAGGTCGTCCAGCGACCGGCATCCACTTGCCATTTACCAATTTCGGAGGCGTCGATCCGCTCCATCATCGGGCCAAAGCCACCGGCAACGCCCCAGACCACGAAGATACCGACAGCCACCAGCGCAAAAAGTTTGACCACCGACTCGACCGCAATGGCTGTGACCACACCGTGGTGGCGTTCATTGGCATCCAGATTGCGGGTGCCGAACAGGATCGCGAACATCGCCAGCCCAGCCGCCACCCAGAACACGCTGGAGCCTTCGCGGTAGAGGCCCGAGGGGTCGGCCTCGGCAAAGATCGAGAAAGACAGGGTAATCGACTGCAATTGCAGCGCAATATAGGGCGTGCCGCCAATCACGGCCAGAATCGTGACGCACACCGCCAGCATGTTCGACTTGCCATAGCGCGAGGACAACAGGTCCGCGATCGAGGTCACGCGCTGGCTGCGCCCGACGCGCACCAGTTTGCGCAGCCCCCACCACCAACTGATCATCACCAGCGTCGGCCCGAGGTAGATTGTCACGAACTCCAACCCCGACCGCGCCGCATTGCCGACCGCGCCGTAAAAGGTCCAGGCCGTGCAGTAGATCGACAGGGACAGCGTGTAGATCAAAGGAGAACGCAGCCATTTGCCCCGCCCGGCCACCGCCATCCTGTCTGCGGCAAAAGCGACGCCGAACAAAAGAACGACGTAGCCCAGACAGACCAGAATCAGGACGTTCAGCGTTGCCATCAGCCCGCGTCCGAACCGTGGCTGTCATCCACGCCAGAGCGCCGGGCAATGAGGCCAAAAATCAGGCTGATCAGAATCAGACCGATCCAGCAGGCGAAAATGTAGAAGATTGCCGACGACAGCGGCACGCCGCCGGATTCAGACTCGGCATCCGGCCACAGCAGCGGTAGCACCAGTAGCGCGCCGCCCAGAAAGGGCAGTAACCGAGCCGAATCCGCCAACCTGCGCCGGCGATAGCTTTGCCGTTCCAGAAACAACGAGGGCCGCGCACCGCGCGACGTGCGGTCCTGACCCTCGGGCGACGTCATAGCTGCGTCGCCTGCGCATGCAGATCGCGTACAGCGGTCAGCACCTCAGCGTTGGAAAAAGGTTTGGTCATGAAGCGGCTGACGCCCGCATTCTCGGCCATCTCACGATCTCTGGACTGCCCGCGCGCGGTCAGCATCAGAACCGGTAGGTCCCGCATGTCGTCCAAGGCGCGCAGATCACGCAGAATGTCCATCCCACTCTTGCCCGGCAACATCACGTCCAGAATCACCAGATCAGGCTGCGCGCCCTGAATGACCTGAAGCGCATCCGCACCATCGCCATGTGTCTCGACCTGCCACCCCTCGCGAGTCAGCAAGAACCGGATGGCCTCGGCAATGTTGGGCTCATCCTCAATTAACAGAACCTTACGGCTCATTTGTGTATATCCTCCCGATGACTGGCCTCCACCCCGGAACCGGTCTTCGCCAGATTAAGCGGTTGTTCGGGAACCTGTCAAAAGCCTTCGCTGAGAATTGACGGCTCGCGACGAGAACCGCAATCGCCGCTTGGGCAAATCCGGCAGCTTGGCCCGACCCGTGTCACCTCTGGGTTCAGTTCGGCCTCGACCAGCGGCCATATCAGCATGGCCGCGCGATAAGAAGGTTCCTGGTCGTATCCGGACACGCCGTGCGGCCAGGCATAAGCATGACATTCGAACATTGCAGCAGCACGCCCCTGCTGCGCGACCTGCCGTCTGATCGGAACCAGAGGCCGGTTCAGCGCAGAAAACAGCGGCCAATGCGGGCAGGCCTCGCCATGGCGCGGCAGCGACAGGCCGGTGACAGGTTTCAGGAACAGGAGACTGCCCGAGCCGTCGCAGATCACCAGCCCTACTGGGCGGTTCAGCACCTTTTCGGGCAGGCTGGCTAGGCGTCGGAACACTGTCGGCAGATCGACCGAGAATCGCTGGGCCAGTTCCAGAGGGTTCGGATCACCATCTGCAAGCGTGGTTTTGAGGGCATCAAGCGGCATGGCCTTGGCGTCAGCCTCACTCTGCTTTAGCCATTCCCCTGCAAGGTTCCGTGCAGCCGAGGTATTTAGACCCTCTAGATCTATGACCTCTGCCCCTTCCCCGGCGTCGATTTCTGGAAAGCTATAGCCGCGCGCTTCAAGAAACACCTCAACCTCTTCCAGCGGTGCGCCACGCGGGTCTTTCGACGTATCGCTTTCGTCTAGGTAGGTCACCAGCGCCTTTGAACTGTCGGCCAGTCGCTCGGCATCCTGATGAAGGTTCTGGTGGAACCGATCCTGCCACTCGGCGTCGATATCCTGCGGGTCGGCCAGAATCGCTGCGGTCGACCGAATCGCCGCTGCGGTCGACAGCACTTCGTGCATCGAGGCCGCCAGATGCGGGTCATGGGTCAATCGGTCCGAAAGCGTTGCAACCGTCCGTTCCAATGACACCACACGACGATGCATTTGCGCCAATACTCCCGACCAACCAGGAAAGCGGCCTGCAAACTCCTCAAGCGTTTCAATTTCGGCCTGCTGGCCAACTGCATCGGCCGCCGCTTCGCGCAAGGCCGATATCAAGGTCGCTTCGATCCCTTGCGTCAACACGGAGGGCTCAACTGCCAGCGCCCCTGCAATATCGACCAGCAATTTGCCCCCGATCCGGCGGCGGTTGTGCTCGATCAAGTTCAGATAAGAGGCCGAGATCCCCACCTGACGCGCAAGTTCCGCCTGCCTTAGACCCGCAATCTGCCGTCGTTCGCGGATCCGGCTACCGGTCAGCAAATCCCGCATGATCAAGGTCCTCAGTCACGTTTAGCTATATCTGGGCAGTTGTATTTTCAGTTTATTCTATCATTTTCCTAATGTTATGCACCAGTTTTCACATTGAGTTGACAAGATTAACAACGTCCGGTCCTCGATGGCACCGTCAGACGCGCTTCGCCCCTTCTCATTTCCTGCATTTACCGCCACCATATGAGTATGAGCGATCCAGCTTTTGAATATGCACCCATCGGCCTTGTCGAATTGGAAAACCGCATCATCCGACGGTGCAACTTGCAATTTGCGCGCACCTTTGGCGGGGATGAAGCCGAATACAATAATATGCCCTTGCTGCATCTCTACCCTTCGGTCGCGGATTGGGAGAGAATCGGGCAACGCAGCCTGCAGGTGATGCGCGATACCGGCTACTACACCGATGAACGTGTGATGCGACGTCGGAACGGAGACCTGTTCTGGTGCCGCGCGCGAGGACGCTCGCTGACCCCTGACGATCCGTTTCGCCATGGAATCTGGAGCTTTTCCGACATCTCCGAGGAGCGCCCGCTGGTGGAACTGACCGTGCGCGAGCGCGAAGTGGCGATCCTGTCTTGTCGCGGCCTGTCGGCTAAGGAAATCGGGATGGAGCTGGGCCTGAGCTACCGCACGATCGAGGCCTACCGCGCCCGGCTACTGGAAAAATTCGGCGCTAGGAAACTGCCGGAACTGGTTGCAAAGCTCTCTGGCATGCCGCTGTAAGAACAACCGCCCGTAATAAACCATCCAAACCCCCTGTTTTCAGGCTTAAACGGCGCTTTTCATGGCTGCTCGCTTGGCTTATAACCCTGCGTAATCAGATCGAAGCCCGCGTAGATACAGACGGGCCAAAGGGGAACCTTCGAGGATACTCATGACAGATACCAAACACGAAGCGGATGTGGCGTTCATCAAAGCCTTGGCCGAACTGCTGCGCGAAAATGACCTGACCGAGCTGCAGGTCAAACGCGAATATGGCGAGGAAGACAGCCTGAACGTGCGCGTCAGCCGCGCAACGCAAACGGTTACCGCTCCGGTTCAGGTTGCCGTTCCGGCCGCAGCCGCAGCACCTGTCGCTGCCGCGCCGGCCCCTGCAGCAGCCCCCGCAGCCCCGGTCGCGGATGTGGAAGACCCGGCCAGCCATCCCGGCGCTGTGACCTCGCCTATGGTCGGCACGGTTTACATGCAACCCGAGCCCGGTGCGCCCTCTTTCGTTTCGGTCGGTGCGTCTGTTTCGGAAGGGGACACGCTGCTTATCGTCGAAGCGATGAAGACGATGAACCATATCCACGCGCCCAAATCAGGCACCGTGAAACGCATTCTGGTCGGCGATGGCGACGCTGTGGAATTCGGTACCCCTCTGGTCATCATCGAGTAAGGCGGGCCCATGTTCGACAAGATCCTGATTGCCAACCGAGGCGAGATCGCCCTGCGCGTCATCCGCGCCGCGCGCGAGATGGGGATTAAGACGGTCGCCGTCCACTCCACCGCCGACAGCGACGCAATGCATGTGCGCATGGCGGACGAATCGGTCTGCATCGGCCCCCCGCCCAGCCCGCAAAGCTATCTGTCTGTCCCCGCGATCATCTCGGCCTGTGAGATCACCGGCGCGCAGGCGATCCACCCCGGCTATGGCTTCCTATCCGAGAACGCCGAGTTCGTGCAAATCGTCGAAGACCACGACATCACCTTCGTCGGCCCCACCGCCGAACATATCCGCGTGATGGGTGACAAGATCACCGCAAAGGACACGATGAAAGCGCTGGGTGTACCGTGTGTTCCTGGCTCCGACGGTGGTGTTCCGACATTGGAAGACGCAAAGCGTATCGGTGAGGAATTCGGCTATCCCGTCATCATCAAAGCAACCGCCGGTGGCGGCGGACGCGGCATGAAAGTCGCGATGAGCGCGGATGAGATGGAAAGCGCCTTCATGACCGCACGTGCCGAAGGTAAAGCCGCCTTTGGCAACGATGAGGTCTATATCGAGAAATACCTCACCACACCGCGCCATATCGAGATTCAGGTCTTCGGTGACGGCAAAGGCAACGCCGTCCATCTGGGCGAGCGCGACTGTTCGCTTCAGCGTCGTCACCAGAAAGTGTTCGAAGAGGCCCCCGGCCCCTGCATCACCCCCGAAGAACGCGCCAAGATTGGCAAGATCTGCGCCGACGCGGTAGCCAAGATCAACTATATCGGCGCGGGCACCATCGAGTTCCTGTACGAAAAAGGCGAGTTCTACTTCATCGAGATGAACACCCGCCTGCAGGTGGAACACCCGGTGACCGAGGGCATCTTTGGCGTCGATCTGGTGCGCGAACAAATCCGTGTGGCCTCGGGCCTGCCGATGTCGTTCGGGCAGGATGACCTTGAGATCAATGGTCACGCCATCGAGGTTCGGATCAACGCAGAAAAGTTGCCCAACTTCTCGCCCTGCCCCGGCAAGATCAGCGCGTATCACGCACCGGGTGGCCTGGGCGTGCGGATGGATTCGGCGCTTTACGATGGTTATTCGATCCCTCCCTACTACGACTCGCTGATTGCCAAACTGATCGTTCAGGGCCGCGACCGCGCCGAGGCTCTGGCCCGTCTGGAGCGCGCCTTGGGTGAGTTGATCGTTGACGGCATCGACACCACAGTGCCTCTGTTCCACGCACTCTTGCAGGAGCCGGACATCCATAGCGGCGACTACAATATCCACTGGCTGGAGCATTGGCTTGCGGAGAATATGGCCGACTAAACCCACAGGGTCGGTTGGCATGCGCCGCCCGGCCCTTGGATGCTTCTCATGAGCCTGTCACCAGAACTCTTGTTGCATGGCTATTCGATCGGCATCTTCCCGATGGCCGAGCATCGCGATGACCCGGACCTGTTCTGGGTCGACCCCAAGTTCCGCGGGATTTTCCCGCTGGACGGTTTCCACATCTCGCGCAGCCTTGCACGGCGGATACGGAGATGCGGCTTTACCATCTCGATCAATCAGGATTTCGAAGGCGTTGTCGATGGGTGTGCCGATCGTGCGGACACATGGATCAACGCCGAGCTGCGAGACCTCTATCGACAGGTGTACAACGCAGGCCAAGCGCATTCTGTGGAAGTATGGGAGGATGACCAGCTTGTAGGAGGCGTTTTCGGAGTGGCTCTGGGCGCAGCGTTCTTTGGCGAGAGCATGTTCTCACGTCGCACCGACGCCTCGAAAATCGCGCTGGCTTATCTGGTGGACCGACTGCGACAGACCGGTTTTTTGCTGTTCGACACCCAATTTCTGACCGCCCATCTGGCCTCACTCGGCGCGATCGAAATCCCCCGGAGTGACTATCGAAAAGCGCTGGAAGAAGCGATTGGCGATAGCGCTGACTTTGCGGCTGAAGTGCCTCAGTCCGCCGATGGGGTGATACAGCGGATCACCCAAACGTCGTAGCGTGAATGATCTAAGGCATTCAGTGCCGGAGAGGTCGCGATCATCCACCCGTCGAACAACTGCTCCGCCTTGCCCTGTTCCCAGATGGTCAGGAAGGCAAACGCATCCCCGGTCGGGTTATCGACGGGATAGCGGCAATCCCCCAAAGCGACATCCAGACCAAAGACGGCCTGTGTCTGACCAGTCTGCAGCTCAACATCCACGGTCTGACCGTTGACCTTATCCAAGCCGCGCAACATCGCGCCGGGTCCGGACTGAACCGTTTGCTGAGCTGTCGCGGATGTCGCGGCCAGCGTCAAAGCAAATGCCAAAGCGCGCATCATTCGCTGCCGTCTCCGGCGACGAACTTCACCAGCAACGAGATCAGGCTGACCGCGCCCTGTGTATCTTCGATCTGATCGCCGGGCTCAAAATAGAACGGAGAACCGCCCGGCATCACCTCAACAAAATTGCCCCCCAACAACCCTTCCGAGGAAATCACGATGGCACTGTCATCGGGCACGAGGACACCATCCGCGACCGAAAAGGTCGTATCAGCGCGGTAAGTCTCGGGGTTCAGGGTTACGTCGGTGACGGTCCCGATTTTGACGCCCGCAAGGCGTACATCCGTCCCGACATTGACCCCTTCCAGCGACCGGAAGGACGCGCCCAGCTCATATCCGGCGCTGCCTTGCGACAGGCCGGTGGATTGGCTGGCATAAACACCAAACGCGACGGCACAGGCCAAAACGGCACCGCCGACGAATACTTCGGTCCAGTTGTGGGTCGACATTGCTCGCCTCGTCTTATTCCGGGCTCCAGGCCTCGTAGTCTTTGCGCTCAACAGGCTCTGCCCGGCGCAATGACCCCGCAGGGGTGTAAGCAAGCGCGGTGCCTGTCAGGTTCTCCTGATGCGGTTTTTCCCAGGCCTTGTGCGCCAGTGGTTTGTCAGTCGGCGGCTCATCCCAGGTGCGGTGAAGCCAACCATGCCAATCTGGATCAACCCTGCTGGCTTCAGCCTCACCATTGAAAATTACCCAGCGTTTGCTGTCATCGGCGGTTCTATAGAAGACGTTGCCTTCATTGTCCTCACCAACTTTAACACCTTTACGTGCGGTGAAAATCTGTGTGTTCAGGGTTGCCCCGTTCCACCAGGTTACGGCACGCAAAAAAGTGTTCAGGATGCCCATGATCCGCCTCCGGCAATTCGGTCCCGAGAAGGTATGACCCAAAGGCGCGCCAAGGTCCAGTACCCGCCGCGTGACTGCGTCACTGCGGCAATAAAGCGGTCACTTCGATCTCAATCCGGTATTTGGGGTCGATCAAACCGCATTCAATCATCGTCGCAGCCGGAGGGTTGGCTCCAAAAACCTCGGACAACACGGGCCAGCAAGGCTCGAACTCGGTCCGGTCGGGCAGCATGTAGGTCACACGAACAACATCGACGAAACCTGCGCCAGCCTCTACCAATGCTTTCCCAATGACGTCCAAGGCTGATCTGCATTGATCTACAACGCTCTCACCCTGTCCAACAGTGCCGGAAACGTGAACCCACCCTCCGGCCACCACGGCGCGGCAATAGCCGACCTTGCCCTCAAATTCACCACCTGAAGAGATACGCTTGATTGCGGTCACGGCTCATTTCTCCGAGTATTTGAATGTCATGAGATTTTGCGAGGCTCTGCCTCGCGCTCCGGGATATTTTTGGCCAGATGAAGTAAAGGATCCCCTTTTAAACTGGCTGGAAATACCTCGCGGGAGGCGCCTGAAGGGCGGCGGGGGCAGCGCCCCTTTACCCCTTAACCAGCTGACGCTGATTCCGGCACGGCATCCGCATAGATGATCAACGGCTGCGAGTCAGAGGTCACGGCCTCTTCGTTTACAACAACCTCGGTCACATTCTTGAGGCCCGGAAGTTCGAACATCGTATCCAGCAGGATATCTTCGAGGATCGAACGCAGCCCCCGAGCTCCGGTTTTACGCTCGATTGCTTTCTTCGCGATCGATTTCAGCGCCTCATCGGTAAAGGACAGTTCAGCATCTTCCAGCTCAAACAAACGCTGGTATTGTTTGACCAGAGCGTTCTTGGGTTTGGTCAGGATGGTCACCAGAGCGTCCTCATCCAGATCCTCCAACGTGGCCAGAACCGGCAGACGACCGACGAATTCCGGGATCAACCCGAATTTCAGCAGATCTTCCGGCTCGAGGTCCTGGAAGATTTCGCCAACGCCACGCTCGTCATTGTCGCGTACGTCAGCGCCAAAGCCCATTGCCGAGCCTTTGCCGCGCTGCGCGATGATCCTATCCAGACCGGCAAACGCGCCGCCACAGATGAACAGGATATTAGTGGTGTCCACCTGCAGGAACTCCTGCTGCGGATGTTTACGTCCACCCTGAGGTGGAACCGAGGCGACGGTGCCTTCCATCAGTTTCAGCAGCGCCTGCTGAACACCCTCGCCCGAGACGTCACGAGTGATCGATGGGTTTTCAGACTTGCGCGTAATCTTATCCACTTCGTCGATGTAAACGATGCCACGCTGCGCGCGTTCGACATTGTATTCGCTGGCCTGAAGCAGCTTCAGGATGATGTTCTCAACATCCTCACCCACATAGCCAGCTTCGGTCAGCGTCGTTGCATCGGCCATAGTGAACGGCACATCCAGAATACGCGCCAGCGTCTGGGCCAGCAGCGTCTTACCGCAACCGGTCGGGCCAATTAGCAGGATGTTCGACTTGGCCAGTTCAATATCGCTGCCCGCTTTCTGGGCGTGGTTCAGACGTTTGTAGTGGTTGTGGACCGCAACCGACAGAACCCGCTTGGCTGTGGCCTGACCAATCACGTAATCGTCCAGAACCTCACAGATATCCTTGGGTGTCGGCACCCCGTCCGAGGATTTCAGACCGCTGGCCTTTGTTTCCTCGCGAATGATGTCCATGCACAGCTCGACGCATTCATCACAGATGAAAACGGTCGGGCCTGCGATCAGCTTGCGCACCTCATGCTGGCTTTTTCCACAAAAGCTGCAGTAGAGCGTGTTTTTGCCGTCACCGCCTGAATTCGTCGCCATGATCTACCTTTCGGGCTTCGTCTCTGCGCCCCTACCTTTGGGGCGCACTTGCGCATGTTCGTGCAGCTTAGGCCAGCGCTCTGGCGGCTACAATCTCAAAATGGCCTCGCACTTGGCGCGCGGGACGCGTTTCTTAGGCCTCTTCCGTGTCCATCTTGGCACGGTTTTCGACGATCTCGTCGATGTGGCCCCAATCCTTGGCCTCTTCCGGGCTCATGAAATTGTCACGGTCCAAAGCCTTTTCAACCGACTTCTTAGTCTGACCCGTGTGACGTACATAGATGTCATACAAGCGATCTTTCAGCTTCTGCGTCTCAGCGGCATGGATCATGATATCGCTGGCCTGCCCCTGATATCCGCCGCTGGGCTGGTGAACCATGATCCGGCTGTTGGGCAGAGAAAAGCGCATGCCCGCCTCGCCGCCGGCCAGCAAAACCGAGCCCATCGAGGCCGCCTGACCGATGACCAATGTGGAACATTTCGGCTTGATGTACTGCATTGTGTCGTAAATCGACAAACCGCTGGTCACCACACCGCCGGGTGAGTTGATGTAGATCGAGATTTCCTTGTTCGGGTTTTCCGCCTCAAGGTGCAGCAACTGCGCGACGATCAGATGGCTCATCCCGTCGTGAATCGGACCGTTGATGAAGATGATCCGCTCTTTGAGCAGGCGCGAGAAAATGTCATAGGCGCGCTCCCCCCGGCTGGTCTGCTCAACGACCATGGGCACGAGCGTATTCATATAGGTATCTACTGGATCGAACATTCGGAACCTGCCTGCTTTGCTATGGATCGGGACATTATCCCAACAAGAGTTACCCGAGTCTTAGTGTCGCCACTGGGGGGCTGCAAGGGGGACCGGTAAGAACGACCTTGCAAACTGTTCGCAAGATACGGCGGCCCTTGTCTTCAGGTCCCACCTCACAGGGGCCGAAAACGGCGCTTTTTTGTTCACCGCTTCTTTGATCACAGTATTTTGATGCATGCATATGGGCGTAAAAGTGCAAAATAAGTAAATTGGATGTACTTATCCGGAAAGAAGTATATCTCTGGCTCCACCCACAGCGGGATAGTAAGGAACGAAGTTTAGATGGCACTCCCCCAAGTAACCCAGGACACCCCCTCGGCAGAGCTTGACCACATGGTCGAAAACGCGTCGCGGGCGGCGAATTTTCTGAAGGCGATTAGCCACGAAGGGCGTCTGATGATCCTGTGCCATCTGGCGTCGGGCGAGAAATCTGTCACCGAGCTTGAGACTCTGTTGTCCGCCCGCCAGGCCGCCGTGTCGCAGCAATTGTCGCGCTTGCGGTTGGAAGGGCTGGTGACGCCCCGCCGCGACGGCAAAGCGATCTATTACCGACTGGCCGATGACAAGCCCCGTCGGATGCTGGAAACCGTCTATGAGCTGTTCTGCAGCGAAAACACAGGGCACTAACAGTTTGCCCGGCAGGCCGCAGGCGTAGACGCAGCGCGACCCCCGGTAAACCGCAAAAGTGCTAGCCTCCTCAGTAAGATACTGCTACCGAAGGCCTGATCGAGCATGAAGGAGAAAAACATGATCCGCGCAATTCTGATTGGCCTGAGCCTATTTGCATTGACCGCCTGCGAAACCGCCAAAGGCGCGGGCAAAGACATCGAAAAAGCGGGCGATGCGATCCAAAACGCAGCCTCGGACGTGCAGGAAAACCTCTGATTTACGCCTTCATCTTGCGGATCGCAGGATGACGCACGCAATATGTTGTTGATGCGGTAGGCTGAACTGGCTATTGTGCAAGGACAGGTGCATAGACGCGGCATTGCATCATCTGACGTTAACACGGGGCTCTTTTGCACATGCGAAAGAGCCCCGCTCCCATTCTGACGAGGGGTGGGTGGTAGCCTGCATGAAGCCAGCAAGGGAAAAGGCGTCAGGTGCGCAGACGCGGTCTTTGCATGCGCCCTTGCGGGCAACCCCTGACGCCTTACCCGGACGAAGTTTGTCCTAAGACCACTTCGATCCAGTTGCCCCGGCCCCCGAAGGAACCGCAGCCGCCGCCACAAACTCGAAAGTCGCCGCGACGCACAAAGCCCATTTGAGAAGATGATCCGTCGACCCAAGGCACGAAGCCCCAACTCGATGCACCACCCACCGGTAAGCCCTTGCAATAGAACGTCAATCCTAAGATCAACCTTCCCTGCGCAGACCCCCTTGGCCTTTGCATCCCGCCTTCTGATCCGACGAACTCCAGCGGTGAAACCAATCTTGCATTGCACCCGTTATCGGGCAAGAAAATAGCACCGCAGCATGGAAATCAGACGGGGATAAGTTGTTGATATCTGCCGGGAGGGTACTGTGGATAACTCCGGATTTCTCGAGAACCACGCAGGTTTAGAATTGCAAAACTCTTTTCGCCAAACTCTGACCGGAAAATTGTGATTTGCTGCAGGTGCAAACGGCAACCTACGACAAACTGATCGCAAATTGCAGAAACTGGCAACGCCGCACCGTCCGCAAAACCGAATCGTTCGGACTGAAACAGGGCTAAATTCCCTACATACTCACCTGCGCTGTCGAGCATATGTAAAAGACGGTTTCAGAGTGAGGCCTGCGCCCGGTACTGTTTCTTAACCGACGCATTTAAAAACGCCGACTGTGCTGACGTCGGTCGCGGAGGCAGAGCAGATATGTTCGCAAAAGATCGACTGGACAAATCCTCCCAGCAGAATCTGCGGCATTCGGCGGACAAGATGCCATACTTCTGAAATGGAGCTTGGACCGGACGGCGAAATTTCACCACGCGCGACCCCGCGCTGAAGGTTCGCGAGATCCGAATAACCCGGGCCGAGGAACACCGCGTGTAAACCCGGCATATACTGGATCCTGTCGCGCGCGGCGAAATCACCGGCCGGTCCGCCTCCTCCCTGTGGAGACGAGTATTCCGATATTGAGAAGCGTTCCGACCCGGACGGTTTACCTACTATTCTGTCGTCGTCAAAATCAGGCGACAGTCTGTACCCCCTACAGTCCGGCCGGGCCGGAAACGCTTCAGTTCACCTGACGTTCCAGAACGGTGCTGTAGGTAGTTCCAGTCCGCAGGCTACGGAAATCCGCATAAATTCGACCATCCTCGTAGCGCGCGTCGATCAAGGCGTTCACGCCTATCGCCGGCTCGGCCGAGCTTTCGACTATCCCGATTTTTCCCGAGCCATCCTGGCTGATGGAACCGGTGGCCTCGTACATCGTCCAGTCATCCATGGCATTGCGTCGCCACATACTCGGCCCCCAGAAGACATTGTCGTTCTGAGCCTGAATTTCGAGCACCCATTCCGACTGGTTAAATCGCGGCGCATCACCGGTAGCCGAATTCGACGGCGAAACTGTAGTCTGGCTGGCCGTCCAAACACCGCGCAGATCAGGCGTGGTTTCGGCAGCAGCGGCAGTACCAAGGGCTAAGCTCGTGGCCAGAGCGGCTGCTCCGGCAGTCATAAATCTGGTCATGGTCTCTTTCTCCCTGAAATCGGTGCTATCTCTGGCTGTGTTCAACAGATTGGTAGGAGTGCGACGGGTTACAACTTTCCTGAAGGAACCTTCATCAAGCGTTCATGCTGTGTTTGATCGTGCTGCCCGCTTTCCGCTCTATACATCCGGCGCCTCACTCGGTAAGGAGAGCCCTTCGACGATCATCCGCGTATAAGACGCTCTGAGGGTGACCGCAGCATCCCAATGAGCCGAGCCATGAAACAAACACTTCAAGACGCCCTTGATCGCAAAGGGTATGACACGCTGACCCCTGTCCAAACCGCTGTATCCGCGCCCGACCTGCAAGGCCGCGACATGTTGGTTTCAGCGCAGACAGGATCGGGGAAGACCATTGGGTTCGGCCTTGCCATCGCCCCAACCGTTTTGCGCGACGCGGATGTATTCGAAGCGGCTGGCGCGCCTTTGGCGCTGGTCATAGCACCAACGCGCGAGTTGGCGATGCAGGTCAAACGCGAATTGGCATGGCTGTATGCGGATGCAGGCGCGTTCATCGCGTCCTGTGTCGGCGGCATGGATATGCGAGATGAGCGGCGGGCGCTGGCCCGTGGTGCGCATATCGTGGTCGCTACGCCGGGCCGCCTACGCGACCATATCATGCGCGAGTCGATTGACCTGACTGCTGTGCGCGCCGTGGTTCTGGATGAAGCCGATGAAATGCTCGACCTGGGCTTCCGCGAAGATCTTGAGTTTATTTTGGAACAGACGCCCTCCGAGCGTCAGACACTGCTGTTTTCCGCTACGGTTCCTCGCGCCATCGCCTCCCTCGCCGCCCGCTACCAGCGCGATGCCGAGCGCGTCAGCACCGTCAGCGAGCGCACGCAACATGCCGATATCGAATATCGCGCGATGAATGTGGCCCCGCGCGATGGTGAGAACGCAATCATCAACGTGCTGCGCTTCTACGAGGCCCCCAACGCCATTATCTTCTGCAACACTCGCGCCATGGTCAGCCGCCTGACGGCGCGACTGTCGAATCGTGGATTCTCGGTCGTGGCCCTGTCTGGCGAGCTAACGCAGAGCGAGCGTTCGAACGCGCTGCAAGCCATGCGCGACGGGCGCGCCCGCGTCTGTGTGGCGACCGATGTGGCCGCGCGCGGCATCGACCTGCCGAACCTTGATCTGGTGATCCATGCGGAACTGCCGAACAGTCATGAAACGCTGCTGCACCGCTCGGGCCGAACCGGACGCGCCGGGCGGAAAGGCGTCAGCGCGCTGATCGTTCCGCCTGCCTCGTTCAAAAAAGCGCAGCGCCTGCTGAAATTCGCCAAGCTGACAGCAGATTGGGGGTCTGCGCCCTCGGCCGATGAAGTTCAGGCGCAGGACATGCAGCGGATGTTCAGTTCGGACGACTGGACCGTGGATGTCACCGAGGGCGAAAGCGCACTGGTTGATGATCTGGTCTCGCGCTTTTCACCGCAGCAGCTGGCGGCGGCCTATCTGCGTCAATACGGGCGCAAACACTCCGCCCCGGAGGAACTGAGCGACACGCAAGATGCCGCGCCCAAGCCGAACGTGCCCTTTGGCCCAAGCGTGTGGTTTTCGCTGTCGGAGGGACACAACGAAAACGCCTCGCCCCGCTATCTGCTGCCCATGTTGTGCAAGGCGGGCAAGATCACCAAAGACGACATCGGCGCGATCCGCATTGCTGACACCGAAAGCTACATCGAGATTCGCGACAGCAGTGTCGAAGGTTTCCTGAAGGCCATCGGCCCCGAGATGACCGTCGAAGGCACCAAGACCCTGGTGCAACTGGACGCACCGCCCGCCCTTTCCGGTGGTGGCCGCAAAGGCCCCAAGCGCGACTTCAAAGGCAAGAAGCGCCCCGAACGTGCTGAACGCCCGGCCCGCGCGGCTGAGCCTCAGCCCGCAAAACCGCGCCGGAAGCCGGCCGAGAAACCCAAACCCGAAACGCGGCCCAAACGGGATGAGGCTCCCTCGGGCGATCAGCACAAGAAGCCCGCGCGCCGTCCGAAAGGCCCGCCTCCGCCCAAAGGCAAGCCAAGCAGCAAGAAAAACCGCGCACGTGCGGCTGCGATGAAGGGTGGCAACGCAGTGCCCAAGCGGAAAAAGTAAACCGCCTTAGCGCCCGCGGCAGGTTGTGCAAGCGAAGAAATTTATTTTCTTTGCTACACCATATATTGACAACACGCCACCACCAACCCCAATATGGTGTTGCTTCGGTTCTTTCGATTCCTGTTGAAAGCTAAGAGGGAAACCGGTGAAAAACCGGCGCTGCCCCCGCAACTGTAAGCGGATAGTTCGGCTGAATACGCCACTGAAAGCGAGCTTTTGGGAAGGCCAGTCCGAACATCAATCCGCGAGCCAGGAGACCTGCCGTAAGCAAGGAAAGAAAACCGCGAACGGAGGGTTCGGGGGCGTGTTCAGGGTTCATTTTGCCCGCGACGTCCTCGGCATTCATTAAAAGGACAGAGGACGACATGAGCATTACCGTATATTCCAAACCCGCATGCGTACAATGCACCGCCACCACCCGCGCGCTGGATGCAAAAGGCATCACCTATGACGTCATCGATCTGACCCAGGACGACAGCGCCATGACCCATGTGACCGAGCTGGGCTATCGTCAGGCCCCTGTCGTTGTGGCGGGCAGTGATCACTGGTCGGGTTTCCGCCCGGACATGATCGCCCAACTGGCCTGATCCATGGCCGCGCCGATCCCGGCGCTGGTCTATTTCTCATCGAAATCCGGAAACACCCACCGCTTTGTCTCGCGGCTGGGTCTGAGTTCTTTCCGCATTCCGAACGGGATGGACCCGCTGCCTGACCCCGGACACCCATACGTGCTGATCAGCCCCACCTATGCCGATGGCGAAGGGCGCGGGGCGGTTCCTAAACAGGTGATCCGGTTTCTGAACGACCCGGACAGACGCACCGGGATCCTTGGAGTGATCGGCACAGGCAACCGCAATTTCGGTGCGACCTACGCTTTGGCCGGTCGCATCATCGCCCAGAAATGCAACGTACCGCTGCTCTACACGTTTGAGCTGGCCGGAACAGAGACCGACATCGCCCGCGTCCGCGCCGGGCTGGAAAACCTAGGGAGAAACCTATGCTCGACAGCAGCGTAAACGAGCAGGACTATCACGCGTTGAACGCGATGCTGAACCTCTACGATGGTGAGGGAAAGATCCGGTTCGATGCCGATCGTATGGCCGCGCGGCAGTATTTCCTGCAGCACGTGAACCAGAACACCGTGTTCTTCCACTCGCTGGACGAAAAGCTCGGGTATCTGGTTTCCGAGGGCTACTATGAAGAGGCCGTTCTGGACCAGTATTCAAAGAACTTCATGCGGAAGATCTGGGATGCGGCCTATGCCAAAAAGTTCCGGTTCCCGACCTTTCTGGGCGCGTTCAAATATTACACCTCATACACGCTGAAAACCCGTGATGGGCAGCGGTTCCTGGAACGCTATGAGGACCGCGTCGTCATGACCGCGCTGGCGCTGGCACGCGGTGACGAGGCGCTGGCCCTGTCTTTCATGGAGGAAATCCTCGACGGTCGCTTCCAGCCCGCCACGCCCACCTTCCTGAACGCGGGCAAAGCCTCACGCGGGGAGTTGATCTCATGCTTCCTGCTGCGGTTGGAAGACAACATGGAGAGCATCGGTCGCGGCATCAACTCGGCCCTGCAACTGTCCAAACGTGGTGGAGGCGTAGCGCTGCTGCTGACCAACATCCGCGAGCATGGCGCGCCGATTAAGGGCATTGAGAACCAGTCCTCAGGCGTGATCCCGGTGATGAAACTGCTGGAAGACAGCTTCTCCTACGCCAATCAGCTGGGTGCGCGGCAAGGCGCGGGTGCGGTCTATCTGAACGCGCACCACCCGGACATCATGCGCTTCCTCGACACCAAACGCGAAAACGCGGATGAGAAAATCCGTATCAAAACGCTGAGCCTTGGCGTGGTCATCCCCGACATCACGTTCGAGCTGGCGAAAAAGAACGCCGATATGTACCTGTTCTCGCCGCATGATGTCGAGAAAGTCTACGGCGTGCCGTTCTCGGAAATCTCGGTGACCGAGAAATATCACGAGATGGTCGATGACAAGCGCATCCGGAAATCCAAGGTCAATGCGCGTGAATTCTTCCAGACCATTGCCGAGATTCAGTTCGAATCCGGTTACCCCTACGTGATGTTCGAAGACACGGTGAACCGGATGAACCCCATTGCGGGCCGGATCAACATGTCAAACCTGTGTTCCGAGATTTTGCAGGTCAATGAAGCGTCCGAGTTCAACGATGACCTCAGCTATTCCCATCTGGGCACGGATATCTCCTGCAACCTCGGCTCGCTGAACATTGCCAAGACGATGGATGGCAGCGATCTGGGTCGTACTGTCGGCGCTGCGATCCGCGCGCTGACGGCGGTGTCCGAGATGTCGGCAATAGACTCGGTGCCGTCGGTGCGTCGGGGCAATGATGAAAGCCACGCGATTGGACTGGGTCAGATGAACCTACACGGGTTCCTTGCCCGCGAACATATCCACTATGGCTCGCCTGAGGGGGTCGAGTTCACATCCGTGTATTTCGCGACCGTGGCCTATCACGCGATCCGCACCTCTTGCGAACTAGCAAAGGAACGCAAGACATCTTTCAAAGGGTTCGAGAAGTCAGACTATGCCTCGGGCACCTTTTTCGACAAATACACCACCCGTGACTGGCTGCCCGAAAGCGAGCGGGTTAAGGCACTGTTCAACGGCATGACCCTGCCCACCCGTGACGACTGGGCAGCGTTGAAGGCAGATGTGATGAAACACGGCCTCTACAACCGCAACCTTCAGGCGGTGCCGCCGACAGGGTCGATCAGCTATATCAACAATTCGACCTCTTCGATCCACCCCATCGTCTCGAAGATCGAAATCCGCAAAGAGGGCAAGATTGGCCGCGTCTACTATCCGGCCGCTTTCATGAACAATGACAACCTCGAATACTACCGCGATGCCTATGAGATCGGCCCAGAGGCGCTGATCGACACCTATGCGGCAGCGACCGAGCATGTGGATCAGGGCCTGTCGCTGACCCTGTTCTTCCCGGCCGAGGCCACGACCCGCGATATCAACCGCGCGCAGATCTACGCTTGGAAGAAAGGCATCAAAACCATCTACTACGTGCGTCTGCGCCAGGAGGCCCTTGAAGGGACCGAGGTGCAAGGCTGCGTATCCTGCAGTTTGTAAGGGGCCACTGACATGAAAGACATGATCCAAACCAAGATCCCCCGCGCGATCAACTGGAACCGGCTTGAGGACGACAAGGACCTTGAGGTCTGGAACCGTCTGACGGTCAACTTCTGGCTGCCGGAAAAGGTGCCGCTGTCCAACGACATCCAAAGCTGGGCAACGCTGACAGACCATGAAAAGCAACTGACCATCCGCGTCTTTACCGGCCTGACCCTGCTGGACACGATCCAGAACACGGTCGGTGCCCCTGCCCTGATGCCCGATGCAGTCACTCCGCATGAAGAGGCCGTGCTGACCAACATCGCCTTTATGGAGGCGGTTCACGCGCGCAGCTATTCCTCGATCTTCTCGACACTCTGTTCAACCAAAGAAATCGACGAGGCGTTCCGCTGGTCCGAAGAGAATCCCCATCTGCAGGCCAAGGCCGAGGCGATCCTGAACACATACGCTCCGGGCAATGACCCGCTGAAACGCAAGATCGCGTCGGTGTTTCTGGAAAGTTTCCTGTTCTATTCCGGCTTCTACCTGCCGATGTACTGGTCCAGCCGCGCCAAGCTGACCAACACCGCCGACCTGATCCGCCTGATCATCCGGGATGAGGCCGTTCATGGCTATTACATCGGCTACAAGTTCCAGCGCGGCTACGAGAAGCTCTCCGAGGCGGAACAGCAGGAGTTGAAGGACTATGCCTTTGGCTTGATGTTCGAACTTTACGGGATCGAGAACCAATACACCGAGGAACTCTATGACGAGCTTGGCCTGACCGAGGATGTGAAGGTCTTCCTCCACTACAACGCCAACAAGGCTCTGCAAAACCTCGGGTTCGAGGCCCTGTTCCCACCGGAAGTTTCCGAAGTGAATCCGGCGATCCTGGCTGCCCTCAGCCCGGATAGCGAGAACCACGACTTCTTCTCGGGCTCCGGCTCCTCCTATGTCATTGGCAAGGCGGTTGCGACCGAGGACGAAGACTGGGATTTCTGATGGCAAAGGACACTCTGACCATCGTTCGGGACTGGCACGAAGCTTTCGACGTGCCGGTCGTGGACACACCAGCGATCCCCAAGGCGCGCGCGCAGATGCGGTTGGCGATCCTCGAAGAGGAAGTTGCGGAGCTGCGCGCAGCGGTGGAGGACGGCAATCTGGTCGAGGTGCTAGATGCCCTGTGTGACATCCAATACGTGCTGGACGGCACCTTTCTGGAATTCGGCCTACACAGTGTCAAACAAGCGGCGATGGAGGAAGTCCACGCCTCGAACATGTCCAAGCTGGGCGTCGATGGGAAACCGGTTCTGCGCGAAGATGGCAAGGTGCTGAAAGGCCCGGCCTTCCGCCGGCCCGACCTCGCCCGCATCCTTGAGGATGGCTAACACCGCCTTGATTGGGACGAATAGCTATCGGTGCAAATGAACAGGGCGGGTAAATCCCCGCCCTTTTTCACGTCAACTGATCTTCGACCGGATCAGCTGCAGTTCAGCGGAACCGCAAAGCCCGAGCTACGATCGGATGAGCCCTTGCTGTAGACATCTCCTGCAGGCAGGCAACCGGTAAAGCGTTCGGTTTCTCTACCAAACGCCGCCCCCACAGAGTTATCGACCCGAGTGCTGTTGGAGCGAGTCCGGACGACTCCGAACAGGGTGCCGTTCACATTCACCGTGCTCAGATAAAGGTTCTGACTGCTTCCCGATAGTTCCACTGCGTTTGCAGGCGACTGACCGCCGTTATCGATCGCCACACCGGCAATCTTTTCGATCCCGACCTTGTCGGACAGGACCGAGACAGTCGGCAATTCCGCAAGCTCGGCCGGGACATTGGTCGCTGGCGGTAAGAAGGCGACGGCTCCCGGAACATCGGACACCGTGCGCGGTTCACCATCAATCCCGGTGAACCCGACACCTTGGCGATTGAAGGGGTCTTCACAAGCCGCGAGGGTCAAAACGGCGATTGTCGGTAGCAAGATTTTTTTCATGACGGTCAACATTTTGTGGCGATTTGCTAAACCGTAGCGGTAGCGAGATGCAAAAAGCAAGCCGCGGCAGGTGCGAAGGGGCCTGGCGCTGATGCGTCCCTGCAACGGACCTGTTCCTGTCACATGGCGAAGCCAGCGTTCGCGTCACAAAGAAAAAGGGCTCTGACAACTCAGAGCCCTTTTCAAAATGTCCAATTGGAACGGCAGATTACTTAATCTTGCCTTCCTTGTACTCGACATGTTTCCGAACGACCGGGTCGTATTTACGAATGGTCATTTTCTCGGTCATCGTACGCGCGTTTTTCTTGGTCACGTAGAAGTGGCCCGTGCCCGCGGTCGAGTTCAGGCGGATCTTGATTGTCGTCGGCTTCGCCATGGTTATCTCCTGCGTCCGAAAAGGCAGGGCCTTCCGGTTGAATTCCTATGAGCGTGCGCTTTTACCCCGTCGCGCGCCCGAGTCAACCGGATTCCGCAAGTGAGGCGCACAAAAGCTGAGTTGCACGCTTGCACCGGATTTGGCGCAATCACGCTTTCGTGATATGGTCGCGCAATTCGAACGACCCAGAAGCCGGCGCCAAGCCCGGCCTTCGAGGCATCCATATCAGGCTCGACCCTAAAACGGCAGATTACGTTTAAGCGTGTTTGGGGGTTAATCATGACAGAATGGAAACTGCAGGCCGAAGAGCTGGCCAATTGTAACTGCAACTTCGGCTGCCCATGCCAGTTCAGTGTTCTACCCACCCATGGCAATTGCGAAGCTGTCGTGGTCTTTGATATCGAGTCCGGCCACTACGGCGACACGGATCTTGCCGGTGTGCGGGCAGCGGGCGTGTATCACTGGCCCGGCCCGATCCATGAAGGCAATGGCCAGATGCAGTTGATCATCGATGAAAGCGCCTCTGCCGATCAGCGCGCTGCGTTGCAGGCGATCATGTCCGGCGAAGACACCGATGAAATGGCGACCATGTGGTACGTCTTCAGCGCTATGGCACCCAAGAAACACGAAACTCTGTACGTTCCGATCGAACTGGATTGGAGCCGCGAGGACCGGACCGGCTATGCGAAAGTAACCGGTGTGTTCGATGTGAAAGTCAGACCGATCCCCAATATCGTGACCGGAGACCCGCATCGTGCGGCGTTCCATCTGCCCAACGGGTTCGAATATCGCACCGCCGAGGCGGCCTCGGGCTCGGCCCAAACCACGGGTGCGGCGATCAGCCTGGCCTTTGATGCGACCCATGCGCATCTGGCGCATCTCAACATCTCAGGACATGGGGTTCTGGGCGCTTAGGCAGGGTGTCCAATGACTGAATCCCCACCACCGAGCCATTTGGTCGATCGAGTGCTTCGGCATGACCGTGGCGTTGTTCTGGTCTGTGTCGCGCTGATCATTTTGGCGGCATCGTGGTATACGATTGCCGGGGTTGGCATGAACATGACCGCTGTGGACATGACGCGGATGGCCCGCCCAATTGGCAACCCAATGCAGATGGCGACCGATGTGCATTGGACGGCGGCTTATGCCGTGCTGATCTTCCTAATGTGGTGGGTGATGATGATCGCGATGATGACACCCAGCGCCGCCCCTACTGTTCTGCTGTTCATGGCGTTGAAACGGGTCGGGCCGGACAAGGCCAATACGGCGCGGCTGAGCCTGTTTTTTCTGGCCGGCTATCTGGTGGCCTGGGCCTTGTTCAGCGTGCTGGCAACCGGCGCACAATGGCTACTGGAAGTTGTTGGACTGTCAGATGGCCCGATGATGACCATCCGCTCTCGGACGGCGGCCGGGTGCGTTATGATCGCAGCGGGGCTGTACCAACTGTCCAGCCTCAAAACCGCCTGTCTGCGCCACTGCCGTAGTCCGGCGCGTTTTCTAGCCGATCACAACAGACCCTACGCCTTCGGCGCATTCCGCACCGGCGCGCTGCACGGAGCTTATTGTCTAGGCTGCTGCTGGGCCCTGATGCTGCTGCTGTTCGTGGGCGGAGTAATGAACCTCTATTGGATCGTCGGCGTCGCCATTTACGTCGCGTTGGAGAAGTTGATGCCGCGCGCCATGTGGCTGGTGCCCACGATGGGCGCGGTGCTGATCGTTCTTGGCGTCTGGCTGGTGGTCGTGCCTTAGCGCACGCTTCGGATCAGATTTCAGGCCAAAGGACCGGCCCAATCAAAGGTCCCTAAACTTCAGTCAGGAGGCATCCATGCCTATTTTTATCACCTATGCATCCTATTCACAGAAAGGCGCGAAGGGGATGGTCGGCAAACCATCCGATCGGACGGACGCCGTCAAAGCGCTGTTGAAAAAGGTCGGTGCCAAGCTTTTGGCCTTCTACATCACGACGGGGGATAACGACGTGGTTGTCATCAGCGAAGCACCGGACGAGACGGACGCAGTTGCAGTTGGCATGGCGGTCGCCGCCTCTGGCGCGGTATCCAAAATAGAAACCGTAAGAGCTTGGAAAGCGAAGGACTTCGTGGCGGTCCAGAAAAAGGCCGCGAAACTGGTCGGGGCCTATACGCCGCCCGGAAACTGACAAAAGGATACGCGCGGAGGGCCTGTAAGCCGGATCTTGTTCCGGGGTTGCCCCCTTCGATGACCATTCCTCTAGGCCACGCATTGCTGCGCGGCTCAAGCTGCCAACCCGGTCCCTCTCGGCCAAGACGCGCTTAGCGGTGGTATCGGCAGACGCCGACCATCCCGCGCGGGGACCCTATTTGGCATTGCTCCCGGTGGGGCTTGCCGTGCCGCCGCTGTTGCCAGCGGCGCGGTGGGCTCTTACCCCACCGTTTCACCCTTACCTTTGACCGAAGCCGCAGGCGGTCTGATTTCTGTGGCGCTTTCCGTCGGGTTGCCCCGCCCGGGCGTTACCCGGCACCGTTGCCTTGTGGAGTCCGGACTTTCCTCTCGGGTCTTGCGACCCCAGCGGCCATCCGGCCCTCCGCGCAGAGGGGTGGGTATGCTGTGTTCCCGGTCGCGTCAAGGGTGGATGGGGTGGAGGAAGGGGCCAGCCCCTTCTTGGCCTTTGGCCAATTCATCCCCGAGATATTTTTGGCCAGATGAAGAGCGGATCAGGTTGTGCGTGGGGTCGACCTGAGCGCCTTGAAATCGGCTGGGGAGAGCGGACCGGTGCCCCAAGGGCGGTATCGAAGGCGGATGGCAGCCAGAAGCGTCTCGTTCGGGACATCGGCGGTGAAACCTGCGGCGCGAGCCAGTTCGCGAAAGGTGTCGCACGAGATGCCTGCCGGGGTAGTTTGGGTTGCACCTGCAGCGGCCAGCTCCTGTCGTTCGAGTCGCTGCCAGTCGAACTTCGCTCCGGGGTCACTTTTTCGGCCGGGGGCCATATCGGAATGGCCGATCACGCCCTCGGGCGGAATCGCCCAGCGCGACATGATCTGTGGCAAGAGGGTTTCTAACACTGCCATCTGTAGATCCGAGAAAGGGTGTGCGCCGGTATTGTCCAGCTCGATCCCGATGGAGCGCGAGTTGATGTCGGTTTGACCATTCCACTCGCCCGCACCGGCGTGCCATGCCCGGTCCTCCTCGCGCACCATCTGCCAGAGCGCACCGTCAGAACCGATCAAGTAGTGTGCTGAGACTTCGGCTTGTGGGTCGCAAAGACGCTCCAGTGCCGCCTGAGCGCTGTCCATCGCGGTGTAGTGCAGGACAATCAGCGTCGGCGTTAGGCCGTCGCGGCGGGGGCCGAAATTCGGGGATGGGTGCCAGATCGGCGCAGGCTTAGTTGTTGATGGCACTGCGGAACGGGCTCGGATCCCAGCTGCAGGCATAGCCGTCGCCATCCGGGTCCAGTCCTTTGCGGTCGCGCTGCGGCCCTCCGTTCGACAGGAAAGCGATCTGGGCCTGATCTGGAGAGGGGAATTGTGCGCAATTACGCTGTGCTTTGGCCTGCAGGTTGAACCCCGCGCGACTGTAAAGCTGGGTGCCCACCGGGTTGGATGTGCTGAGTGCGTATTGCACGATGTTGGGCTGCCCGTCGCTGCCACGTTCAGGCACGGCCGTAGGGGCAACCACTTCGTAGGTCTGGCGGTTCTGTTCAATACGGGCGGCGTCAGATTCGATGCTGCGGCGCTCGGACACGGCTCCGAAATCCTGTTCGTCGGAGATACCGGCATTGTTGGGCACGGGATCGACCGTTGGCTGCGCCGATGTGCTGGCCAAAGCCGCCGCCGTCTGATTGGCAATATCGGCATTGGCACCGGTCGCAACGGCTGCGTTCGACGCCGAACCCGGGGCGCCCAGAGCCTGTTCCGAAACATCCACCGGGGCAAGCAGCGGGTTTACGACACTCCCCTGCCCGGACAGTTGAGCCTCACGCTGGGCCTGATACTCGGGCGTGTTGAAATCGGTTCCGCCAATCGGTGTGACCGTATCACAGGCGGCGATCAGCGAGATCGCCGCAATGAGTGGCAAAGAGCGCATGCTGCGCCTCCGTGTCTGATGTCTTTCAGGCCCGAGGCTTACCACCATTTCGACGGTTTTGCCACAAAACCAGCGGCGTTTTCCAACGCATAGGCGGTATTGAGCAGATCGCCTTCTTCCCAGGGCCGACCGATCAGTTGCAGACCCAGTGGCAGCCCTTGTTTATCGAGACCTGCAGGCACTGAAATCCCCGGCAGACCGGCGAGGTTCACAGTCACGGTGAAGACGTCGTTCAAGTACATTTGAACGGGATCGGCCTCGGTCATCTCGCCCAGACCAAAGGATGCGGACGGGGTGGCCGGGGTCAGAATCGCGTCGACACCGGCAGCGAAGACATCCTCGAAGTCTTTCTTGATGAGGGTGCGAACCTTGCGGGCGCGGTTGTAGTAGGCGTCGTAGAAGCCCGCCGACAGCACGTAGGTGCCGACCATCACACGGCGCTGCACCTCGTGGCCAAAGCCTTCGGCGCGGGTTTTCTCGTACATTTCGGTGATGCCGTCACCCTGTGACAGCTGCGCGCGGCGGCCATAACGTACGCCATCATAGCGGGCGAGGTTCGAGGACGCCTCGGCAGGCGCAATCACATAGTAGGCAGGCAGCGCGTATTTGGTGTGCGGCAGCGAGATATCGACGATCTCGGCGCCCTCGTCTTTCAGCATCGCGGCGCCATCGGACCAGAGCTTTTCGATCTCGGCAGGCATACCGTCCATGCGGTATTCTTTCGGGATACCGATCTTTTTGCCTTTGATGTCGCCGGTCAGCATCGCCTCAAAATTCGGGACGGCCAGTTCGGCGCTGGTGGAATCCTTGGCGTCATGGCCACACATGGTTTCCAGCATGATCGCCGCGTCGCGTACGTTTTTGGTCATCGGACCGGCCTGATCCAGCGAGGAGGCAAACGCGACGATGCCCCAGCGCGAGCAACGGCCATAAGTCGGCTTGATACCGGTGATACCAACAAAAGCTGCAGGCTGACGGATCGAACCGCCGGTATCGGTGCCGGTCGCGGCCAGACACAAGTCAGCGGCCACAGCAGACGCCGAACCACCCGACGAACCGCCCGGTGTCAGCTGCGCGTCGTCATTGCCGCGCCGCCACGGGCTGACCGCATTGCCGTAGACGGAGGTTTCGTTGGACGAGCCCATGGCGAATTCGTCCATGTTCAGCTTGCCCAGCATGACCGCTCCGGCATCGGCCAGTTGCTGAGACACGGTGGATTCGTATTCGGGCTTGAAGCCTTCCAGAATTTTGGATGCCGCCTGCGAGGGCACGCCCTTGGTGCAGAACAGATCCTTGATGCCGATCGGCAGACCACACATCGACGGCGCGTCGCCGCCCTTGATCCGCTCATCCGCAGCCTTGGCGCGCTCCAGCGCGATCTCGGGCGTTTTGTGGACAAAAGCGTTCAGCGCGTCGGCGGCATCAATGGCCTTCAGGCAGGATTCGGTCAGTTCAACCGAGGTCACGTCACCCTTGCGCAGCGCATCGCGGGCCTCGGCCAGGCCCAGTTTGTTCAGATCGCTCATGTCTTACTCCACCACTTTGGGGACTGCGAAAAAGCCTTCGCGGGCGTCGGGGGCGTTGGCCAGAACCTTGTCCTGCTGGTTTCCGTCGGTGACGACATCCTCACGACGTTTCAGGCGCATCGGCTCGACCGAGACCATCGGCTCGACGCCTTCGACATCCACTTCGTTCAGTTGCTCGATGAACCCAAGGATGGTGTTGAACTCGGACGCCAGCGCGGGCAGCGCGTCATCCTCGACCTTGATCCGGGCCAGTTTGGCCACCTTGGCGGCGGTGCTTTGGTCAATCGACATCGGAAAACCTCATATGCGTTAGGGGGCATTTACCCGTCCGGGGTCCGGGTCGCAAGAGCGCGATAAGGTCTGCCCTGGCATCATCTGACATGGCCTCTTTTCCATTTTGCATACCTCCCATGCAAAAAAGTAAACCGTTTAGTTCATTTTTACCCTTGAAAAACTGAACTGAACTGTTCATTTCTATTCCACGGCACAGCCAAAACCCGGAGTAAAGACATGAAACCCTTCCTGATTGCATTTGTATTGGCCACCACTGTTTTAGCGTCGCAGGCACAGGCTTTTGGCCCGACAATGAATACCCTGACACCTGATCTGACCTTCCCCACACCTGCCCCCGAGGTTGTCAGCCAGGATCAGGTCAAGACGAACAAGTGATAGACCCCCTGCCCCGGGTCGGGCGATTAATGCCCGGCCCGGTTGGCTACAATTGACTACTGCTCTTTTCGGCGCGACCCGCTACGGTAGACCGAGTGATGCGCCGAACCGTAAGGTTGGTTCGGCAAGAACCAACGGAGCAGAAGATGAGCGCGCGCAAGCAAGCCGTTCTGGACGCGATTGATGCGGCCAACAGGCAAGACCCCAACATCGAAGACGGCCAACCGGTCGAGCTGATCTATGGCCAGCGCATGAGCGCCGAGATGGACAGGCTGTTCCCTGACGCCTCGGACATGTTGCAGATTGCCGCCCGTGGGCAGCATGTTGAACGCTGGAAGCTGGCGCGCAGTGAATATCCCGAAGGTCGTGCCGGATATCTGGCCTGGCGCAAGGCGCAGGGTGTCCATCACGCTGAGGTTGTCATGGGCCTGATGCAGCAGGCCGGATACGACGCGGATGACATCGACGCGACCGGTCGCATGCTACGCAAGCTAGGCATCAAGCGCGATGATGAGGTTCAGGCGCTGGAGGATGTCATCTGCTTTGTGTTCCTGAAATGGTATTTCGCGCCTTTCGCCGCAAAACACTCGGCCGAAAAGATTCAGAGCATTGTCGAAAAGACAGCCCGGAAGATGTCAGCCGAAGGCCGCGCGCGGGTTTTGAAGGAGTTCGATCTGCCCGACAACCTGGCTACGGCCTTTCAGGACTGAGACGCGCGGGTCAGGTGCCTGCGATAGACCTCGATCATCCAGCCCAGCATGGTTGCGTTCAGGATGTGCCACATGAAATGAGTGCCCAGCGGAAG
This sequence comes from Ruegeria sp. B10, assembly GCF_056539825.1. NCBI lineage: Bacteria > Pseudomonadati > Pseudomonadota > Alphaproteobacteria > Rhodobacterales > Roseobacteraceae > Ruegeria > Ruegeria sp. B10. The sequence goes on along the minus strand of NZ_JBQFVP010000008.1, from coordinate 218,173 downwards.
CTGCATGCATAGTGGCTCATCCAAAGCGCGGAAGGCGATCGAGGCGATCAGGATAAACGCGCCAATCGCTAGCCCTCGGGCGGTTTCCGGCGTGCGATTGCGCAACAGAAACGCGTAGATAAGAATCAGCAGCGGCACCGGAGCGTATGCGGCGGACCCTCCCAAACCCGGAACCAGTTGAAACAGCGGCAGGGTTGCGGCCGCATAGGGAATGAAAAGCGCTGTCACCATCGCGGCGGGCAGAGGACGCATCCGCCAGACGTCCCGATTGATCGCAAAGATATAGATCAGAATATACAGAAGGATCGGCGCGACATCGGCCAACGCTGCCCAGACCTGCGCGTGGGTGTGAAACAGATAGCTGCCGATCCCGATCGCGGCGAGAATCACAACCAGCAGCATCGCCAGAGGCATCCCCTGCCCGCGCACCCTGCGCCACATGATGAAAGCCGCGATCAGAAACGCAGCGTTGGTCACCGCGTTGATCGGCTCGGCCCAATAGGCGGGGGTAAGGCGTTCGCAATACCCATCAATTTCCTGAAACCAATCCATGAACTTTTACATAACGGATGCTAGTGTGATGCCAATAGGCATCGCAGGAGGATTTCTCATGAACATCATTTGGTTGGGCCATGGCAGCTTTCGCATTGAAGCCGAAGGTCAGGTGCTGCTGGTCGACCCATGGCTGACCGGCAACCCGTCTCTGCCCGAGGATCAGCATGATGCAGCCGTCGAAGGTGCCACGCATATCCTTCTGACCCACACGCATTTCGACCATGTCGTCGACATCCTGCCTTTGGCCAAACACCTGAAGGTGCCGGTGGTCGGTCAGTACGACCTCATGGGTTATTGGGCCGAGGCCGAAGGGATCGAGACCATCGGCTTCAACAAAGGCGGAACTGTCAATCTGAACGGCATCAAGGTCACGATGGTACCTGCCTCGCACAGCTCGACCTTTTCGACCCCGGACGGGCTGCGCACCGGCGGCAGTGAGGTCGGATTCATGATCGCAGCCGAGGGGCGCATGCTCTATGTCTCGGGTGATACCGATGTAATGGCGGATATGGATTGGATGGGGGATTACTACAAACCCGATATCGGCATTCTGTCCGCGGGCGGACATTTCACAATGGATATGAAAGCCACCGCCTATGCCGCCAAACGGTACTTTGATTTCAAAACGGTGATTCCCTGCCACTACAAAACCTTCCCCATTCTTGAGCAATCCGCGCAGACACTGATCGACGGCCTGCCCGGTGTGGACGTGATCGAACCTGAAGTCATGAAAGCGATCTCTCTTTGATGCCCGCGTCAGATTTTAGCGCGCAGGAATACGCGGACCGTCTGAGCAAAACCCGCTCGGCGATGACCGCGCGCGGGATTGAGACCCTACTGGTCACCGATCCGTCCAACATGGCTTGGCTCACCGGGTATGACGGCTGGAGCTTCTACGTCCCGCAGATGGTGATCCTGCCTGCACAAGGCGCGCCGCTTTGGTGGGGACGCACGCAGGACAAGGCCGGTGCCGCGCAGACCACCTGGCTTGACCGGTCCGACTTGTTGGACTGGCCGGAAGAGCACGTTCAGCATCCCGACCACCATCCGGTCGACGCTTTGGTTCTCGCGCTGCGCGACCGGGACTGGACCCGGGGGCTGGGCGTCGAGATGGACAATTACTACTACTCCGCCGCCAGCCACCGTATTCTTGAGCGTGCCTTCGGTGAAATGATCGACGCCACGGGTCTGGTGAACTGGCAGCGTGCGGTCAAAAGCGACGCCGAGATCGACATGATGCGCAAGGCCGGCCAGTTGACCGCGCATATGCATGGGGTGCTGCGCGATGCGTTTCGCGAAGGCCTGCCCAAGAACCAACTTGTCGCCCAAGTGCAGGCCGCAGGAATTGCTGGCCTGCCCGATTTGGCGGGCGACTACCCTGCCATTGTACCAATCGCACCCTCGGGGCGCGAGGCCTCGGCCTCGCATATCACCTGGAATGACAGGCCTTTGGCGCGCGGAGAGGCCACCTATTTCGAAATCTCAGGATGCTACCGACGCTATCACTGCCCCGCCAGCCGCAGCCTGTTTCTGGGCGATCCCCCGGATGACATCCGCCGGGCCGAAACGGCGGTTCTGACGGCGATTGAGGCCACTCTAGCAGCCGCCCGCCCCGGCACAACTTGCGAGGAAATCGCCAACTGCGTCTATGACAGTTTCGCCCGCGCCGGATATGAAAAGGCCAACCGTACAGGTTACCCGATCGGCCTCAGCTACCCGCCCGATTGGGGAGAACGCACGATGAGCCTGCGCCCCGGCGACACCACGGTCTTGCAGGAAAACATGACGTTTCACCTGATGCCGGGGTTGTGGACTCCGGACTGGGGCTTGGCGATAACCGAGAGCTTTGTGGTGACGCCGGAGGGCGGCCAACCGCTGGCCGATATCCCGCGTGAGATGGTAGTTAAATCCTAATCGCGTTGGCTCGCGAAAAAGCGCCTGAGCAGGTCGGCAGCTTCGTCAGCGGCGATGCCATCATAAACCTCGGGCTTGTGATGAGCCTGCGGGTGCGCAAACACCCGTGCGCCATGCGCGACGCCACCGGATTTCGGATCGGACGCGCCGTAGTAGATGCGGCGTATGCGTGCTGCCGCCAAAGCCGCTGCGCACATCGCGCAAGGCTCCAACGTCACATAAAGGTCATGATCGGGCAGCCTTTCCGAGCCTGCCTCGGCACAGGCGGCGCGCAGCACCAATACCTCGGCATGAGCGGTCGGATCGTTCAGCTCACGCGTCCGATTCCCGGCGGAGGATACGACACGGCCATCTGGCGCGACGATCACCGCCCCGACGGGAACCTCCCCTCGTTCGGCGGCCGCGCGGGCCTCGGCCAGCGCCTTTTCCATATGTGATTTGAACACCATGCCCCTGACTGCCTCAGAAACCTGCCTTTCGCAAGCGGGCGGGATGGGGTATGGCCCTGCCATGAGCAACACCCCTCCTCCCGGCGACCGGATCGCCAAAGTCCTGGCCCGTGCTGGCGTTGCCTCGCGGCGCGAGGCTGAGCGCATGATCGAAGCAGGCCGCGTCAGTGTGAACGGCAAGGCGATCAAAAGCCCTGCCCTGAACGTGACCGGCAAAGACAGGATCACCGTCGACGGCAAACCGGTGTCGGAACCCGAACCCTCGCGACTTTGGCTGTACCACAAGCCGACCGGTCTGGTGACCACGACCAAGGATGAAAAAGGTCGCGCGACGATCTTTGACGAATTGCCCGAAGGCATGCCTCGGGTCATGTCCGTTGGCCGGTTGGACCTGAATTCCGAAGGGCTGTTGCTGCTGACCAATGATGGCGGCATCAAACGCAAGTTGGAGCTACCCTCAACGGGTTGGCTACGGAAATACCGCGTGCGGGTGAATGGACGCCCCAAGGACGAAGACTTCGCCCCCCTGCGCAAAGGTCTTGTGATCGAGGGCGAGAGGTTTCAGCCCATGACCGTCTCGCTTGATCGTCAGCAGGGCGCAAATGCCTGGCTGACCATCGGCTTGCGCGAAGGCAAAAACCGTGAGATCCGCCGCGCGATCGAGGATATCGGCTTTACCGTGAACCGCTTGCTGCGTGTGTCATACGGGCCGTTCCAACTGGGCGACCTGAAACCGGGTGAGGTTGAAGAGGTCCGCCGCCGCGTGATGCGCGATCAGCTGGGTCTGGATGGGGATGAAAAGCCCGAAGGAACGGCGAAACGCGCGACCCGACCGCAGCGAAAACGCCCTCCGATCGGCAAGAAACCCCGCAAGTGATGCGGGTTTGACAACCTTCCCCCTAGCGCCAAGCCCTCGTATCCCCTAAATTTTCTGTGAGTGCTGCTATTTGGGGGGCTGAATGTCCGGGAGCGGAGTGCAAAAACTGGCCTATGCGGCCCTTCTGGTGCTGCTATTTGGCGTCTGCACCGGCCTGCTTGGGGGTCTGTAGCCATGGCCAAACGGTTTGGCGGCAAATACAGCCCTCAGGGTCAGGAATCGTCAGATAGCCCGCTGCCGCGCGGCCAGTTTGACAATGCTCGGGTCGAGCCTGCAGGCGCGCGGGCAAACATCCTGTTCATTCCCGCGATCCCTCTGGTCTTTTTATCGCTGAATGACGGCGCGATTGGCATGACCATGGGCCTTGTTGCCGCCGGCATTCTGACAGCCGCCGCGTTTTTGCTGCGCGAAGGGTTGCGGGCCGAGGCCGCTTATAACGCCCGCAAAACCGCGCGTCGCCCAGCCTTCCCTCGTAAGATCTTCGCAAGCGTTCTGACCGGGCTTGGGGCAGCGCTCGCGTCCTACCGTACGGAGTTTCTGGACGCTGAGACCGCGGCGCAAGCAAGCCTTGTAGCCCCGATCCTGTTTGGCGCCGCCGCCGCTACCTTACATTCCGTATCCTTCGGCTTGGACCCCATGAAAAACAAGGGGATGGAGGGTGTCGACACGTTCCAGCAAGACCGTGTCGCTCGCGTTGTCGATGATGCCGAAAAGCATCTGGCCGAGATGACGGATGCGATCAAACGCGCCGGAGATCGACGGATCGAGGCGCGTGTCGAACGGTTTCAGGACACCGCCCGCGATCTGTTCCGTACGGTCGAAGAAGATCCGCGCGATCTGGCGGGCGCACGGAAGTACCTGACCGTCTATCTGCAGGGCGCACGTGATGCGACGGTCAAGTTCGCGGATGTCTACGCCCGCACCCGCGACGGAGAGGCCTTGGCAGATTACTCTGCCCTATTGGATGATCTGGAACAGAATTTCGCCGCGCGTACGCGCAAAATGTTATTGGATGACCGTAGTGATTTGACGGTCGAAATCGACGTGCTGCGTGAAAGACTGCAGCGCGAAGGCGTCCGGCTGGACTGACCGGCCCTTTATATTTGAGCGAGGAACTCCCCTATGTCCGACGAGATCAAGAACAAAGCGGTTGAGGCCGAAACACTGGTACAAGAGGTGACCGCCGTGGCCTTGCCCGAACCGCAGGCCGAGGTCGTCTCGCTTGAAGAGGCCGATGAACCCGTCAGCGCCGAGATCCGCAAGCGCATGGATGAGATCGACATGGGCAACACCAATTCGATCGTCGCCTTCGGCTCATCCGCGCAGGCCGAATTGCAAGAGATCAGCCAAGCCATGCTGGCGGATGTGCGCAACAAGGATGTTGGCCCTGCAGGTGACAGCCTGCGCAACATCGTCACCACGATCCGGGGGTTCTCGGTCAGTGAACTGGACGTGCGGCGCGAACGCAGCTGGTGGGAGAAATTGTTGGGCCGCGCCGCACCCTTCGCCAAGTTCACCGCGCAATACGAAGAGGTTCAGGGCCAGATCGACCGTATCACAGACGATTTGCTTTCTCACGAACACACTCTGTTGAAAGACATCAAATCGCTGGACCTGCTCTATGAAAAGACGCTGGGGTTCTATGATGAACTGGCGCTCTATATCGCTGCGGGCGAGGAAAAGCTGACCGAGCTGGACAGCCACGACATCCCCGAGAAAGAGGCAGAGGTTCAGGCAGCGCCCGAAGACCAACAGGTCATGAAAGCGCAGGAGCTGCGTGACATGCGCGCCGCGCGCGACGATCTGGAACGCCGGGTGCATGACCTGAAACTGACCCGGCAGGTGACGATGCAATCGCTACCCTCAATCCGGTTGGTGCAGGAAAACGACAAGTCTCTGGTCACGAAGATCAACTCGACCTTGGTCAACACGGTTCCCCTGTGGGAAACCCAATTGGCGCAGGCCGTCACCATCCAACGCAGCGCCGAAGCCGCCGCTGCCGTGCGCGACGCCAATGATCTGACCAACGAGCTGCTGACCTCAAACGCGGCAAACCTGCGCGAGTCGAACAAGATGATCCGCGAAGAGATGGAGCGTGGCGTGTTCGACATCGAAGCCGTCAAACAGGCCAACGCTGATCTGATCGGCACGATCAATGAAAGCCTGGCGATCGCGGACGAAGGCAAAGCCAAACGTGCTGCCGCCGAGCAGGAACTTCAGAAGATGGAGGCCGAATTGCGCGACACGTTGGCAGCTGCCAAGGCACGGCGTGACGGGACCGGCGACAATGCCGGAACGGCTGTTCCGGGATAAGGTGGGCTGGGCGTGCGGCCTTTGACCTGTCTCAAAACGGGCCTTGGTTTTCTGGGGCTTCTAGCGCTTGCGGGGTGCGATGAGGCGCTGACCTCTTCGGTCGTTCCTCAGGTGCGACCTTCGGCCCCGCCGACTGCGGCCAACGCCTATGTGCCACCTTCTGCCGCCAGTCAGGACCTCGCGCGGTTCTATCAACGGATCGAACGGGACCTGCTGACCCGCGGCCTGCTGCGCACCGATGGGGGCGGACCAGACACCCCTTATGACGCCGACGACCTGAGCCGGAACTTTGAGGCCATCGCCTTCTACAGCGAATATCCTGATCACACTGTCTCGCTCGGGTCGCGGCAGACGGATGGGCAACTCAGCCGCTGGTCGGGACCCGTTCGCATCCAGACCGAGTTCGGACCCTCGGTCCTGCCCGCAACTCGCACCAGTGACGCGGATCAGGTGCAGTCCTATGCCGCAAGGCTGGCCAAACTGACTGGCCATCCGATTTCGACCGTTAGTCGCAAAGCCAATTTCCACGTGTTTTTCGCCGGCAAGGATGACAGCGCTTATGTTGTCACGCGCCTCAAGGAACTGGTGCCCAACATCAGTCAAGCCTCTCTTGATTTAGTTGCCAACCCGCGCGCGAGTTTTGACTGTTTTGTGTTTGCTTCGGCCACCCGCAACGACCCGAACAAATACGTGCGTGCGGTGACGCTGATCCGGTCGGAACTGCCCGATCTGGTGCGGCGCAGCTGCATTCACGAAGAGATCGCGCAAGGGCTGGGCCTGTCCAATGACAGCCCCGCCGCGCGGCCCTCGATCTTCAACGATGATGACGAGTTTGCTCTGCTGACAAGTCATGATGAGAAACTACTGACAATGCTCTACGATCCGCGTCTTTCGCCCGGAGTGACGGTCGATCAGGCCCGCCCTGTGGTGCGGATCATTGCGCGTGAATTGATGGGGCAGCCGCTTTGACCCCAAGGACAGGAGAACCCAAATGGGAATTTTCGATTTTCTGACCGGAGAATTTATCGACGTTATTCACTGGGTCGATGACACCCGAGACACCATGGTCTGGCGGTTCGAACGCGAAGGGCACGAGATCAAGTATGGTGCCAAGCTGACCGTTCGCGAAGGCCAGGCAGCGGTGTTTGTGCATGAAGGGCAGTTGGCGGATGTATTCACACCAGGTCTCTATATGCTTGAGACCAATAACATGCCGATCCTGACAACCCTGCAGCATTGGGATCACGGCTTTCAATCTCCGTTCAAGTCTGAGATCTATTTCGTTAACACGACGCGGTTCAATGATCTGAAATGGGGCACCAAGAACCCGATCATGCTGCGCGACCCGGAATTCGGACCGACCCGCATTCGGGCCTATGGCACCTATACGGTACGGGTGAAAGACCCGGCAAAATTTCTGGTCGAGATCGTCGGAACCGATGGTGAGTTTACAATGGACGAGATCAGCTTTCAGGTCCGCAACATCATCGTGCAAGAGTTCAGCCGCGTGATCGCCGGATCCGGTATTCCGGTTCTCGACATGGCGGCGAATACGGCCGATCTGGGCAAACTGATCGCAGCCGAAGTCTCGCCCGTGTTGGATGGCTATGGGCTGGAGATGCCCGAGTTCTACATCGAAAACATCTCGCTTCCGCCTGCGGTAGAGGCTGCATTGGACAAGCGTACCTCAATGGGGCTGGCGGGTGATCTGGGCAAGTTCACCCAGTATTCCGCCGCGGAGGCGATGACCGCCGCGGCCAACAACCCCGGTCAGGGCGGCGGCATGGGTGCCGGTCTTGGCATGGGAATGGGCATGGCGATGGCCAATCAGATGGCGAACATGGCAGCGGGCCAACCGAGCGGCCCGTGGGGATCGCCCGCCCCCGCTGCCCCGCAAACATCCGCGCATGCGGCCCCGCCGCCTCCTCCGCCCGTTGAGCATGTATGGCATATCGCGGTGGACGGACAGACCAGCGGGCCGTTCTCGAAGGCCAAGATGGGGCGTATGGCTTCGGACGGGGAACTGACACGTGAGACACATGTCTGGACTGCAGGTCAGGACGGCTGGAAAAAAGCGGGTGAGGTGCAGGAATTGGCGCAGCTGTTCACGATCCTGCCTCCACCCCCGCCGGGCGCGTAAGCGATAGCAGGCGGGCAGATGACTGAAGAACACCGCTTTCCCTGCGACCAGTGCGGCGCGGATTACCGGTTCAATCCCGGCGATGGCACATTGACCTGTGACCACTGCGGCCATTCAGAACCCATTGGCTCAGGCCCTTGGGGCGGCGCGAGCCTACGCGAGTTGGATTTTGACGCCGCCATCGCAGACCGCCTTCCGGACAGCGAAATTGAGGAAACGCGGGTTCTGTCCTGCCCGAACTGTGCCGCTCAGGTCGAGTTCGACCCGAATACCCACGCAGCAGAATGTCCGTTCTGCGCCACTCCGGTGGTGACGGATACGGGCATCAACCGGCATATCAAACCCAAGGGTGTTTTGCCCTTTGCGCTGGATGAACGGTCGGCCCACAAGGCGATGGGGGATTGGCTGGGTCGGCTTTGGTTCGCGCCGAACGGGCTGAAGGACTATGCGCGCAAGGGCCGAAAAATGCAGGGCATTTACGTGCCCTACTGGACCTTCGACGCGGACACCAAATCCAGCTATCGCGGGGAGCGCGGCACCGTTTACTATGAAACGCGCACTGTTATGCGCGACGGGAAGCGAGTGCAGCAACAGGTAGCCAAAGTGCGCTGGAGTCCAAAATCCGGTCGCGTCGCGCGGTTCTTTGATGACGTTCTGGTGTTGGCGTCACGCTCTCTGCCCAAGAAATATACAGACGCGTTGGAGCCCTGGGATCTGCCCGCACTTGAACCCTACCAGCCGCAATACCTGGCGGGGTTCCGGGCCGAGGCTTATTCGGTCGAGTTGCCCGATGGGTATTCCGAGGCGCGGGCACATATGATGCGCGTGATCGAGCGTGACGTGCGCTTTGACATTGGCGGCGATCGACAGCGTATTCATGCGGTGGACACTGATGTGCGCGATGTGACGTTCAAGCATATCCTGCTGCCCATCTGGATGGCTGCCTATAAGTATCGCGGGCAAACCTATCGGTTTGTGGTCAACGGGCGCACTGGCCGGGTGCAGGGGGAACGACCGTGGTCTGCGATCAAGATAACCATTGCGGTGGTCCTCGGCCTGCTGGTGGCGGCAGGCGTGGGGTACGTGATGGCGACGTCGCAGGGGTGAGCCCAGCAAAATCACACAGGCAGACGTTTTCCCGACTACGCGCAAGACGCTGGATGACAAGCGGGCCTCCGGCGGCTAAACCGACTGCTGAACGCATGCGATTTGGGGAGAGCGATGCGCGCAGTCTTACAACGGATCTCTAGAGCGTCAGTCTCGGTGGATGGCGCTGTTGTCGGTCAATCGGGACCGGGCCTGATGATTCTCGTATGCGCGATGCAGGGCGACAGCGAAGAGAATGCCTCGAAACTTGCTGCGAAAATCTCCAAGCTGCGCATCTTCAAGGATGACGCAGGTAAAATGAACCGTTCTGTTGTGGACATTGGCGGCTCGGCCTTGGTTGTCAGCCAGTTCACTCTTGCCGCAGATACGGCCAGCGGTAACCGCCCCGGCTTCTCGCAGGCCGCTGCGCCGGATATCGGAAAACACCTTTATGAAACCTTTGCCAAAGACCTCAACGCGTGCGGAATCGCGGTTGAGACAGGGCAATTTGGGGCCGACATGGCCGTTGAGCTGGTCAATGATGGGCCAGTGACAATCTGGATGGAGAACTAATGACCCGCGCTGAACAGGCAATCGCACTCTGGCAAGCCGGAGTCGCGGCGGTAGACGGATACACGGCGACCCGCAAAGCACTCTCCGATGTTGCAAAACCGGATCGGATATTGGCCGTGGGCAAACCCGCAGCGGCAATGGCCCGAGCGGCATTGGATCATTTCGGAGACATCCCAACGCTGGTGGTCACCAAGGACGATCACGGGCGCGACTTGCCGGAGGGCGTTGAGGTAATCGAGGCGTCTCATCCCGTCCCGGACGGCCGCAGCCTGGCAGGCGGCAGGGCGCTACGGCTTGCGGTCGAGGCCATGCCACCCGAGGCGCATTTGCTGCTGTTGGTGTCGGGCGGCGCATCCTCGCTGGCTGAAGATTTGATAGGTGGAAAAACGCTTGAGGATCTGGCGGCGTTGAACAAAAAGCTACTGTCCGAGGGACTTGATATCGGGGCGATGAATGCGGAACGACGCAAGATCTCAAAGGTCAAAGGCGGAGGATTGCTGTCCCGGCTCAAAGGCAGACAGGTCACGGTTCTAGCGATCTCGGACGTGCCGGGGGATGACCTGAAAGTTATCGGCTCGGGTATCGGTGCGCTGCCTGAACAGGTCTCCTACGAGGCCGAAGCGCAGATCATTGCCTCGAACGCCCATGCCCGTGCGGCGGCCGCCGAAGCGGCCGAGGATGCGGGTCTGTCGGTGCTGGCCAATGAAGAGGCCTTGCATGACGATTATCAGGCTGTAGCCAAAGCGCTCGGTGAGAAGCTGCGGCAGATGGGATCAGGCGTCATGGTTTTCGGCGGCGAGCCGACTGTTGTGCTGCCCCCAAACCCCGGACAGGGTGGGCGCAATCAGGCTTTGGCACTGGCACTGGCGCACGAGATTTCCGGCCTTGAAGATATCACGGTCGTGGTCGGAGGAACCGACGGAACGGATGGCCCAACCAACGCAGCAGGCGGGGTTGTTTCTGGCGCCACCTGGGCCAAAGGCGCGGATGAAGCGCTGGCCGCCGCCGATAGTGGCGCCTTCCTGGAAAACGCAGGCGCTTTGCTGGTGACTGGGCCGACAGGAACCAATGTCATGGACCTGATTGTCGCAATTCGGGATTAGAATGACGTATTCTCCCGATACCGACCAAAGCAACCAATAGATCATTTTCGACATAGCGGAGGACGCTAAGACAGGGCGCTATGACGGCTTTGATAAACACGGTATTGTCAGGCAAGGCACATTTGCGACACGGAATTCCACTTGCCCGACCCGCTGAAATGCGTCAACGTTGACTCACGCGTCAATAAAAAGCCCGAAAACGGGCGAACACAACCAACTGGGAGCTTCTGAATGAACGAACAACTCACTCACATGTCCAAACAGGTGACGGCAGGCAAACTGACCCGTCGCGAGTTCATGGGCAAAGCCGCCGCTCTTGGCGTTTCGGCAGCCATGGCCAGCACGATGTTTGCCGACGCGGCCCGTGCAGCCGGCCCGAAAAAGGGTGGCGATCTGAAATTTGGCCTGCAGGGCGGCGAATCGACCAACTCGCTTGACCCGGCGACCTATGCAAGCTCGGTTCCGTTCCAGAACGGCAAACAATTTGGCGACCAACTGGTCGAAGTTGCACCCGACGGCACGATCGAACCACGCCTTGCCGAAAGCGTCGAAGGCAGTGCGGATGCCAAGGTCTGGACCTTCAAGCTGCGTCAGGGGGTCGAGTTCCACAACGGCAAGACCATGACCAGCGAAGACGTGCTGAAAACGATGCAGCGCCACTCGAACGAAGACTCCAAGTCCGGTGCATTGGGCATCATGAAGGGCATCGAGTCGATGAAGGCCGATGGCGACAACTTCCAGGTCACCCTGTCCGAGCCCAACGCCGACCTGCCCTATCTGATGGCCGATTATCACCTGATCATTCAGCCGGATGGCGGTATGGAGAACCCGGCAGCCGGTATCGGCACAGGTCCCTACAAGCTGGAAGTTGATGAGCCCGGCGTCCGCCACCTGTTCACCAAGAACGAAAACCACTGGAACAGCGATTTCGGCAACTTCGACAGCGTCGAAGTGGTCGTCATCAACGACGCAACTGCCCGGACAGCTGCGCTGCAATCGGGTCAGGTTCACGCCGTGAACCGCGTTGAGCCCAAAGTTGCCGACCTGCTGGGCCGCGCACCCAACCTGACTGTTCATTCGACTGCTGGTCGTGGCCACTATGTGTTCATCATGCATTGTGACACGGCTCCGTTCGACAACAACGAACTGCGCACGGCTCTGAAACACGCAATTAACCGCGCGGATCTGGTGGACAAAGTTCTGCGTGGCTATGGCTCGATCGGGAACGACATGCCGATCAACGCGGCCTACCCCCTGTTTGATGAGACCATCGAACAGCGTGAGTTCAGCGTTGAAAAAGCAGCCGAGCACTACAAGAAATCCGGTCACGATGGATCGCCGATCATTCTGCGCGTTGCAGATGGCGCCTTCCCCGGTGCTGTGGATGCGGCGGCGCTGTTCCAACAAACCGCTGCCCAGGCAGGTATCCCACTGGAAATCAAGCGTGAACCCAATGATGGCTATTGGTCGGAAGTGTGGAACGTTCAGCCGTTCTGTGCCTCCTACTGGGGTGGTCGTCCGGTCCAGGACCAGATGTATTCGACTGCTTACCTGTCGAGCGCAGACTGGAACGACACCCGCTTCAAGGTTCAGGCCTTCGACGACTTGCTGTTCGCAGCGCGCGCCGAACTGGACCCCGAGAAACGCAAGGGTATCTACAGTCAGATGGGCCAGATGGTCCGCAACGAAGGCGGACTGATTTGCCCGATGTTCAACGACTTTGTTGAAGGCATCAGCAACCAACTGGACGGTTGGGAATCTGATCCGACTCAAGAGATGATGAACGGCAACATCTCGCGCAAGATGTGGTTCGTGTAACTCGGGCAACGGATAATGCATCCTATCATCAAACTGGTTTCCCAGCGCCTTGCGCTGGGAATCCTATTGCTGCTCGGCGCTTCGGCTCTGATTTTTGGCCTGACCGAAGCCCTTCCCGGAGACGCCGCGCAAGCCGTCCTGGGGCAGTCCGCAACCCCTGAGGCCCTTGCCAACCTACGCGAAGAGATGGGCTTGAACCGCCCGGCCCTAACCCGCTATTTCGAATGGTTGGGGGGCATCGCGCAAGGCGATCTGGGGCAATCCCTCACCAATAAACTTGACATCTCCGAGAGCATCGGAAAACGCCTCGGCAATACATTGTTCCTTGCTTGCGTCGCTGCGATCGTCTCTGTTCCGCTCGCGATCTTCCTGGGCCTTTTGGCCGTTCGGTTCCGCAATCGCTGGCCCGACAAGCTGATCTCGGCGATCACGCTGACAACCGTTTCAATCCCCGAGTTTCTGATCGGCTATGTGGTGATCTACTTTATCTCGGTAAAATTGGGCTGGTTCTCATCCCTGGCGATGATCAACGATTCCATGACCTTCGGGCAGAAGCTGAATGCAATTGCCCTGCCGGCTTTCGTTCTGACGCTGGTGGTTCTGGCGCAAATGATGCGCATGACCCGCGCGGCCATTCTGAACCTCATGCAATCGGCCTATATCGAAACCGCCGAGCTAAAGGGCCTGAGCACCTTTCAGGTCATTGCACGCCATGCCTTCCCCAATGCGATTTCCCCTATCGTGAACGTTGTGATGCTGAACCTAGCCTATCTGGTTGTCGGCGTCGTCGTGGTCGAGGTTGTGTTCGTCTATCCCGGCATGGGGCAATATCTGGTGGATGCGGTGACCAAACGCGACGTGCCCGTCGTGTTGGCCTGTGGCGTTGTATTCGCGGCCGTCTATATCGGCCTGAACATGGTTGCCGATATCGTGTCGATCCTTGCCAATCCAAGACTGAGGCACCCGAAATGATAAAGAATATTCCTCTTTCGGCACTGATTGGCCTCTTGTTCACTGGCGCCTATTTCTTTGTGGCCATCGCGGCCCCTCTAATTGCGCCCTACGGAATGGCAGAAGTTGTCGGCGATGTGTGGGAGCCTGCCAGCGCCGAGCATCTGCTGGGTACGGACAATATCGGGCGAGATCTTCTGACCCGCATGATCTATGGCGGGCGCACGACGATCTTCATCGCTGCCGCCGCAACCTTGCTCAGCTTTCTGACCGGTACATCTCTGGGTTTGCTGGCCGCCGTTCTGGGCGGATGGGCGGATCAGGCACTCAGCCGGACTGTTGACCTGATCATGTCGATCCCGACCCTAATCCTGGCGCTGGTTATTCTGGCCATCGTTCCGGTAACCGTTCCGATCCTGATTCTTGTGATGGGCCTACTGGACGCAACCCGCCCCTATCGACTGTCGCGCTCGGTCGCGGTGGACATCAACGTGATGGACTACGTCGAAGCCGCGAAACTGCGCGGTGAAGGGCGCGCGTGGGTTATCTTCCGGGAAATCCTGCCCAACGCTCTGTCGCCTCTGGTAGCCGAGTTCGGGCTGCGGTTCATCTTCATGGTTCTGTTCATCTCGACCCTGTCCTTCCTGGGCCTGGGCGTGCAGCCGCCGCTGGCGGACTGGGGCGGCATTGTGAAGGAAAACAAGGACGGTATCGTCTATGGCATCGGTGCTGCCCTATGGCCCGCCGTCGCTATCGCGACGCTGGCAATCTCGGTTAACCTTGTGGCTGACTGGGTTCTGAACCGCACCACATCGCTGAAAGGAGGCCGGGGATGAGCGACGATATCCTTCTCAAGGTCCGCGACCTCAAGATCGGCGCGACCGTCTATCCGCCGGGCGAAAAGCCCCATGACATCGAAATCGTGCACGGGGTCAGCTTTGACCTCGAACGCGGCAAGGTGCTGGGGCTGATCGGTGAATCCGGTGCTGGTAAATCCACCATCGGTCTGGCTTCGATGGCCTATGGCCGGGGTGGCGTGAAGATCACCGGTGGCGAGGTCTGGGTAAACGGGCGCGATATCCTCAAGACATCTCATGGAGATATCCGCAAGCTGCGTGGGGGTGAGGTCACCTATGTGTCGCAATCCGCCGCCGCATCGTTCAACCCTGCCAAAAGGATCATGGATCAGGTCGTCGAAGCGGCGGTCGAACAGAAAAAATTCACCCGCAAACAGGCCGAGGCCCGTGCGCGTGAACTCTTCGCCAAGCTGGGCCTGCCCGATCCGGACAATATCGGCAGTCGCTACCCGCACCAGGTTTCCGGTGGTCAGCTGCAACGCTGCATGACCGCACTGGCCTTGTGCCCTGAGCCTGATCTGGTGGTATTCGACGAACCTACCACAGCCTTGGACGTGACCACCCAGATCGACGTTCTGATGGCGATCAAAGAAGCCATTGCAGATACCGGCGTTGCCGCGCTCTACATCACCCACGACCTTGCGGTTGTGGCGCAGGTCAGCGACGACATCATGGTTCTGCGGATGGGCGACACCGTCGAGTACGGCAATACCGATCAGATCATCAACAACCCGCAGGAAGACTATACCAAGGCCCTGGTCTCGGTCCGGTCTATCGAACACGAAGAGAAAAAGCCGACCTCTGAGCCGGTTCTTCAGGTCGACGGTATTACCGCACGCTACAAGGGTCTGAACTTCGATGTTCTGCACAACGTCAATGTTGAGCTTCATCCGGGGCAGACTTTGGCGGTTGTTGGCGAATCCGGCTCGGGTAAGTCCACTTTGGCACGTGTGATCACCGGCCTGCTGCCGGCACGTGAGGGTGAGATCACCTTCAACGGCCGCAAGCTGAGCTCGGATCTGAAGGGGCGTACACGCGAAGACCTGCGTGAGCTGCAGATGATCTATCAGATGGCGGACACGGCGATGAACCCGCGTCAGACAGTCGGCACGATCATCGGCCGCCCGTTGGAGTTCTACTTCAACATGCGCGGAGCGGAGAAACGCAAACGCGTTGTCGAGCTGCTGGATGAGATCGAACTGGGCGAAAAGTTCATCGATCGCTATCCGGCGGAACTATCCGGCGGACAGAAACAGCGTGTCTGTATCGCGCGGTCACTGGCGGCCAAGCCTAAGATGATCATCTGTGATGAGGTCACTTCGGCCCTTGATCCACTCGTAGCTGACGGCATCCTGAAGCTGCTGCTGGACCTGCAGAAGATCGAGGATGTGGCCTATCTGTTCATCACCCATGATCTGGCGACGGTCCGAGCGATCAGCGACAGCATCGCTGTGATGTATCAGGGTCGCGTCGCGCGCTATGGCTCGAAGTCTCAGGTGCTTAGCCCGCCGTTCGATGACTACACCGACCTGCTGCTCAGCTCGGTTCCCGAGATGGAGCTTGGCTGGCTGGAAAAAGTCGTTGCCAACCGCAAGATGGAGGCGGCAGGGAACTGATCCTTGCCCCAACCAACGCTATGAAATCCCGGCACGTGTCACAAACAGGAGTCGGGATTTTGCTATTCGGGGCGGGAATAGGCAGCCCAAGTGCAACGAATCTTTTAGGGTCGCCGGAAACACTCTCGAAAAGGGTCAAAATATGGACCGCAAACTCCTCCTCATCATTTTGGACGGCGTCCCGTGGCGCAACTTCCGCCGGTTGTTCGGCAATCTCGAAGGCTGGGTCGATAGTGGCGAGGCCCGCGTGTGGAAACTCCGCTCGGTCCTGCCGTCGACCTCGGCCAGTTGCTATGCCTCGATCCACACGGGCGTAACCCCGCAGGAACATGGCTGCACCGGCAACGGCAATGTCTTCCGCCTAAGCCACAAGGACGTGTTCAGCCAGGTCCGCGAGGCCGGAGGCGTGACCGGAGCCGTCACCCACAGCTATTGGTCGCAGTTCTTCAACCGCCATCCGTTCGACTATGTGCGCGACGTGGAATACGACGAGCCGGAGAGCCAAACCATCAACCATGGCCGGTTTCACAGCATGACCGGCTATGGCAAGGCCAACCAGATGACGCCCTGTGACGTCGATCTGTTTGCCACGCTGACGAACCTGTGCCTGCGCCATGGGTTGGACTACGGCATTCTGCACACCTGCACCTTGGATAGCATGGGCCATCGCTTCTTCCACGATTGCGAGGAAATGGACCACGCCTGCTTCGTGATGGATGAGATGCTGGCACCCTTCATCCCGAACTGGCGCAAACTCGGCTATGAGGTCATCGTCACCGCCGATCACGGGCAGGACGAACGCGGTCACCACGGCGGGCGCAGCCCGTTGCAACAGGAAACCGCGCTCTACTACTTTGGCGACGCAGAAGGCCCAGAGGCCGATACCGTGATCGACCAGCTACAGCTTGCCCCTACCATCCTAACTCGAATGGGCGCGCCGCTTGCGGACACGATGAAGGCCAAGCCCTTCCTGAGCTGATCAGGACGCTACGCGGGCTCATCCGGCGACAGGAATGTCCTGAACAGGACAGGGCATTCCTTTTCTATACTGGACCCGAGATGGGTTAGTCGTAGGACCAGATCCCCTGCCCCAGCGCCTCAATTGCGATGGAAATCCGTTCAAAACTATCAGCAGCGCGCTTGACCGAGGTTCGGGCGCGCAGATAGCCGTGGACAAGGCCCGGTTCGTTGATCCACTCGGCCCGCCCTCCGGCGGATTGGATCGCAGCGCAATAATCTGATCCATCATCCCTGAGAGGGTCGCAATCGGCGGTGATGACAACAGTTGGTGGCAAGCTCGAGAAGTCGGTATCCTGAAGCGGGGCAAAGGTTGGATCACCGCTCGGGGCTGGCCCTCCGCATCTGACGGTTTCGTAGAACTTAAAATCCTGAAGCGTCAGCAACGGCGCATGCGCGTGTTCGATATACGAGCCTTTGGACGTATCACCGCCCAGCCCGGGGTAGATCAGGACCTGCCCCAAGATGTTCTCTAGCCGACCCCGCGCGTGGTGAGCAACAGATGCGGCCAGATTGCCCCCTGCGCTGTCACCAGCCAGGATCATCGGATCGCCGAACTCTTCCGCCACCCAATTTACCGCGGTCCAACAGTCCTGAAATTGCGCCGGATGCACATGCTCGGGGCACAGGCGATAGTCGACGGCAACAATCCGATATCCGGTCTGTGCGCAAATCTCGGCGCAGACATCGTCGTGGCTATCCAGCCCGCCAACGACGAAACCGCCGCCATGGAAATAGACGACGGTTCGTGTCGGTTGCCCAGCGGTATAAATACGGACCGGCACGCCATTGGCAGACAGGTCCTGCACTTTCACCCCTTCGGGTCGCGGCTGGCGAAAGTCCTGACACATCGCGTCATAGACCTTGCGCTGGTCTTCGATTGACAGATCCACCGCATCGTCAGGATAGCTTTCAGCCGTGCGTCTTATGAACGCCCAAGTTTCCTCATCAATCAGACGTTCATAATCCATGTTCCCTCCCGGTTAGGCTGCCCACTCCCATGGCCGGGTATACGCGCCCAGCACTTTGCTAACATCGTCCTCGGATGTGCCGTTCGCGTCAAGCTGTGCGACAAGGCCACGCTTCTTGTCGTCGATGACCGAGACGACACGGGCATCAACGCCAGCTTGCTCAAGCGCGCCATTGTAGATCCGGGTGATCGCGTGCTTGCGCAGATCAGGTTTGAACACCTTACCAACGGCAGTCTTGGGCAATTCGGTCAGAATTGTCATGTGCTTGGGCTGAGCCGCGCGTTCATGAACATGGACCTTACAGAACTCCATCAACGCCTCTTCGGTCACCGAAGCTCCCTCCACCAGTTCTACGAATGCGCAAGGCACCTCACCGGAATGGGCGTCGGGCTGACCAATGGCACCTGCGAAGGCCACCGCCTCATGCCCCAGCAGCGCCTCTTCGATCTCGGCAGGGTCAATATTATGTCCGCCTCGAATGATCAGGTCCTTGGCACGTCCGGTGATCCAGAGGTACCCGTCCTCGTCAAAACGGCCTAGATCGCCTGTGCGCAGATACTTGTCGTAGTGGTACAGGTTCTCGTTCTTGTCGGTTTCGGTATAAGTATTGCCCGCAAAGACACCGGGGTTCGAAACGCAGATTTCGCCAATCTCATCCACCGCGCATTCCTTTGGACCGTCCTGGCCGTCCTGCAGGATTTTTACATCTGTGTAGGGGAAGGGAATCCCGATCGAGCCGATCTTTTTCTCACCATCCACCGGGTTGCACGAGACAAGGCAGGTGGCCTCGGTCAGGCCGTAGCCTTCGACGATAGTCACGCCTGTTGCCTCCTCGAACCGCCGGAACAGTTCGACCGGCAGCGGGGCTGAGCCGGAGAACGCCGTTTTCACCGAGGAAATATCAGCATCCACGGGTCGTTGCATTTTGGCCGAGATCGCGGTGGGCACGGTGATGATGAAACTTACCTTCCAACGTTCGATCAGCTTCCAGAAATTGTCGAACACGCCATCGCCACGATATCCCTGAGGTGTCGGGAAAATTACATGCGCGCCCGAGGACACGGCCGCCATCCAGATCACATGCACGGCAAAGACGTGGAACATCGGCAGCGGGCACATGATAACGTCGTTTTCGTCAAACAACAGCGTATTGCCCAGCCAGCCATTGTAGATCAGGCCCGAATATTTGTGCTGCGCCACCTTCGGCATGCCAGTCGTGCCGCCTGTGTGGAAGTAGCAGGCCACCCGGTCCTCGGTGCTATCTGCAAAGGTCAGAGTCGTGGGCTGCTTGGCCAATTCCTGATTAAAGTTCTTATAGTCCGCATGCGCGAGCTTTGCCTTGTCGCCCATTTTTGGCCGCAGGAACGGGACGATCCAGGATTTCGGCGGTGTCAGATAGCGGTTCAGGTCAATCTCGAGAATGGTGTTGACCTTGGGCGCATGGCGCACGGCCTCTTCCACCTTCTGCGCCACATCCGTTTTCGGGAAGGACTTGAGCGTGACGACAACCTTGGCACCTGTCTCGCGCAGAATGGCGGCGATCTGCTCCGGCTCGAGCAGCGGGTTGATCGGGTTCACGATGCCAGCGACGGCTCCGCCCATCAGGGTCACTAGCGTCTCGTTACAATTGGGCAAGACATAAGCCACCACGTCGTTTTCGCCGATCCCGAGCGATCGGAACAGGTTGGCCGCCTGATTGACCTGCCCCAGAAGATTGGACCATGTCAGCGTCTCGGCCTTGTCATTCGGACCTGAAAACAGCTGAAAACTGACCGCATTGTGGTTTGGAAATTTCTCTGCCGTGCGCGATAGCAGCTGGTGGAACGTCACCGGCAGGTCGCGGTCCTCCCACGTCATTTCCTGTTCAATTCGCGCTTTGTCTTCCTTGCCAACAAAGGCCATGTGGCTCCTCCCCGTGTTTTATTCTCCCGCGCGCCACACGCGGAGTGATCTTGACACAGATGGGATCACAACCTTGGCGGCGCAAGCAAGGGCTTAGCGAGGGAAAAGTCGAAAATGTAGAATGACGCTACGGCGAAACGGCGATTGCCGGAGCGTCACTTTTCTCAGCAGCGACGCCGTCAGTGAACTGAAGACGGGCCAAACGGGCGTAAAGCCCATCTTGCGCCACCAGATCATCATGCGTGCCTTGGGCGACGATGCGACCGGCCTCCAGCACCACAATGCGGTCCGCCTTTTTCACGGTTGCTAGCCGGTGTGCCACGATCAGGGTCGTGCGTCCGGCGCGCATCTGATCCACCGCGCCCTGCACGGCCCGCTCGCTTTCCGCATCCAGCGCCGAGGTCGCCTCGTCCAGCAACAGAACAGGCGCATCCCGCAAAATGGCGCGGGCAATGGCGATCCGCTGTTTCTGCCCGCCGGACAGCATTACACCCCGTTCTCCAACGAAACTGTCATAGCCTTCAGGCAGTGCCGCGATGAAGTCATGCGCGGCAGCGGCGCGCGCGGCGGCTTCGACCTCCGCGTCCGAGGCATCCAGACGGCCAAAGCGGATATTATCACGAGCCGAGGCGGCAAAAATAACCGGATCCTGCGGGACCAGCGCCATATGCTGGCGGAAATCTGCCCGGTTCAGGTTTTGCAGGTCCATCCCGTCCAGCATCACGCGCCCCGAGTTCGGATCGTAGAACCGCTGGAGCAACTGAACCACAGTTGTTTTTCCCGCGCCCGAGGGGCCAACGAAGGCAACCGTCTCGCCGGGATTGACCTGCAGGCTGAGCTTGTCCAGCGCCACCACATCGGGCCGCGCAGGATAGCGGAAGGTGACCTCTTCGAACTTGATCTCTCCGCGCACCGGTTGCGGCAACGGTTTTGCTTGGGACGGATCGATCACTGTATCTTCGGCATTCAGCAGCTCGACCAACCGTTCAGTGGCCCCTGCTGCGCGCTGAAGCTCGCTCCAGATCTCGGACAGGGCAGCGACAGAGCCTGCCATGATGACGGAATAGATGACGAATTGGATCAGGACCCCTTCGGTCATGACCCCGTTGCGCACGTCATTGGCCCCCATCCACAGCACTCCAACGATGCCTGAGAAGACCAGAAAGATCACGATGACCGTCAGAATGGCCCGCGTCTGGATACGCCGCAGCGACACTACATACGAGGTCTCAGTCATGTCGCCGAATTGCTGGCGGCTTGCGCGTTCGTGGGTGAAAGCCTGCACGGTCTGGACCGCCCCCAGCGCCTCGCCCGCGTTGCCCGATGAGGCCGCGATCCAGTCCTGATTCTCGCGGCTTATGGCTCGGAGCCTGCGGCCCAACACTAGGATAGGCACCACAACGACCGGGATCAGCAGCAGAACCAGCGCTGTCAGCTTGGCCGAGGTCAGCAGCATCAGCACCAGCCCTCCGACAAACATCAACAGGTTGCGCAGTGCAATCGACACGGATGACCCGATTACAGACTGGATCAGCGTCGTGTCGGTGGTGATCCGGCTGAGGACCTCTCCGGTCATGATGCGTTCGTAGAACTCGGGGCTCATGCCAATCACACGGTCAAAGACCGCCTTGCGGATATCGGCGACCACACGCTCTCCCAAACGAGTGACAAGTGCGTAGCGGATGCCTGTGCCCACGGCCAGAATACCGGCAATGCCAAGCGCGGCCAGAAAGTACCAATCCAGCAGCTCTCCGTCCTGAATGCGGAAGTTGTCCACTACGCGGCGCACGGCCAAGGGCAAGGTCAGCGTCATACCAGCCGTCAGGACAAGCGCCAGTGTCGCTCCTAGCATCAACAGGCGATACGGCTTCATGAACGGCCAAAGCGACGCCAAGACGCCCAGCTTTTTCGAGCCGGCTCTTTCTTCGCTGGCGCCCGGCGCGGATGCGGTGGTCGTGCTGGCTGTCTGTCTCGCCATGTGCGGCCCTTATGTGTTCACTTTGTCTTCAATGCGGAGTTGCTGTTTCTTGGCGATACTGGCCCGCAGGGTCAAGAAGCCGCGCGCAAAATGCCCTGAGGACCGGGCCATTTGACGCAGAGATGTAGGGCTGAGGTGGAGCGGGTAGACGGAATCGAACCGACATAGCCTGCTTGGAAGGCAGGGGCTTTACCATTAAGCTATACCCGCTCAATGTTTCGCCTTCCTATGTGATGGCTAAGTGGGCGTCAAGAGCGAACCATCACTTGGGCAAATTGACCCGAAAGAAAGGGTTTTTCGTAGTTTGTGAGGAAGGTGTGAGCAAAGGCGTTCTCTTTGATATCGCAGGTGTTCTGTATCAGGGCGACAAGCCGTTGGCGGGTGCTGCGGAGGCGGTTTCAACCATTCGCGACACAGGACTTCCGGTTCGCTTTCTAACGAATTCAACCCGACGACCGAAGCGTGTTATTCTGGATAAGTTACAAGGCTTCGAAATAGACGCAGAACCCGAAGAAATCCTGACACCCGCTGCGACCGCCTCTGTCTGGCTAGAGCAAAACGGTCTTGCGCCACATCTGCTGATCCATCCGGATCTGGAAGAGGATTTTGCAAAGTGCTCGAAATCTGGCCCCAAAGCGGTCGTCGTTGGAGATGCGGGCCGCTATTTTACGTATGAACGATTGAACGCAGCCTTTCGCCTGATCCAAGACGGCGCTCCCTTTCTTGCATTGGCGTCTAACAGAGTGTTTCGTGACGCAGACGGCGAATTGAGTTTGGATGCCGGCGCTTTCGTCCGGGCGCTTGAATACTCGAGCGGAACAAATGCTCTTCTATTTGGAAAGCCATCGCCAGCGTTTTTCCACTCTGCCGCGCAAAGCATGGGGCTGGAGCCTGCTGAGGTAACAATGATTGGCGATGATGCCGAAAGCGATATCGCGGGCGCTTTGAAGGCGGGCTTGCGCGCGGCCATACTGGTCCGAACCGGAAAATACCAAACTGGCGACAATGCGCGCTATGAACCGCGACCCACTGCAACTGCAGACGGTGTCCGGGCCGCTGTGGAACTTTTCACCCAAGGGCGCGATTGAAAGCACCCGAAGGAGCATTGCACCGATGGGAACCGGCACACACAAACAGATAAGGTCAGTACGGTAAACTTCGGCCCGAACAAGCTTTGATTTCAAACTTGGGTTGGCACACGACCCGCGGCGGGTCAGAACAGTCGAGCAAAATGAGGGCTTCTGCAAGTTCCGCCAGGGGTAAAAGAGGACACTTAAGTTTTACGCGGACGGCACTTGGCAGACCTTCGAAACGAGACTTTGCAAACCCAGAGGTTCGCGGCCCTGCTTTCATCAAACTCTAATTTGCAACTCCACTAGATTTCTGTAAGCGCCTCAGCGATTTTGTCTGCGAGTACTTCAGGCTGGTCAACGCTCGGCCAATGTGTGGCGTTTTCTAAGATGATGTGGTTCATCTTATTTTCTTCTAGCCAACGGACGGTGTCTTCGGGACAATTATCGGGATTGTACAAATATGTAACGTTAGCTGCGTGTTGCAAAACCTCACCTGGTACGTGATCTGATGAAAACATCCGGGCGTCAATGCCGAGCTGCCAAAGCGCTAAAGGATCGGCCTTTGAGACTTCGTCGCGATATCTCCTTATGATCGGTTCAGACTTCGCCATTTCATCTAGCCGCCCTAGAAACGCTTTGCGAAACTCTGCCGGACTAGCGTAGTCGGCCGCTGTACCGGAAAAATAGGCATCTGCGGCTGTAATATTTCCTTCCAGAGAAACGATTTTAGTCAAAGGGCAGTCTGCCCGGCGGGCGGCCAAGGAAG
Organism: Ruegeria sp. B10; assembly: GCF_056539825.1. Lineage (NCBI taxonomy): Bacteria > Pseudomonadati > Pseudomonadota > Alphaproteobacteria > Rhodobacterales > Roseobacteraceae > Ruegeria > Ruegeria sp. B10. The sequence goes on along the minus strand of NZ_JBQFVP010000008.1, from coordinate 194,214 downwards.
CTATAATCGAAGCAACTGAATGGGCGACGATAGTTTGGGCCTCATACTTTGTTGCTTCATTTGACACGTATTGCGCGAGGGCTTCGAGTGTTGTTCCTTCAGCAAGAGGCGCAGCGCCAAATCCTGGAAGATTGATGGGCAACAAACGATGGCTGAAAGCAAGGTGTGTCTCAGTCAATCCGTCAAACATGCTTCCATTGTCGCCGAAGCCGGCAACGAACAAAATGATCGGCCGATTGTCACGCACCCCTTTGAATTTTCTTGAGTGTTCGGCGCACATATCAATCTCCTGAACTCTGCGGGACGCGCAAAACAGGGCTCCAACGTGCAAGCTACTTTGTGCAAAGAAGGCTGTTTGCGGTGTATCGGGAGCTTTCTGCAATTCCTATGGGAAGGACCTCAGCCGCAGTATTTTCGGACCTCGGTATCCCGAAGCCCCGTGGCTACAAGCATGCATCTGTTACGGGCTTCGTAGTAATAGCCGCGGGCATACCACATGACCGCTTCGGGCTCATTTCCATCCGAAACCATCCAGGCACCGCGCAGGTATTTCACGGCGTATGTCAGATTGGTCTGAGCGTCAAAGAGGTCGGAAGGCTGTCCACGAAATCCCATCTGGCGCGCTGTGGCAGGTAGAATCTGCATCAGCCCGTAGTAGGGGCCATTTCGGGCACTGGGGCGGTAATCACTTTCTCGTTGGATCACTCGGTGTACAAGGCTCCGCGGCACACCGTTTGCGTCCGCAGTTTCATTGATCATCACTCGCAGCTCAGGGGTTTCACCGGGATAAAGCCGGGTTAATGACTCCGCGGGTTGATTGCTACAAGCGGCAAGAAATAACGCAGCAACAATGAACGTGTTTCGCATCAGAATTCTCTTCCCATCAACTGTACGATTCATCAGCGCTCAACTGCGATTGAATTTCAATATCCCAGAAAATTGTTGAGCAACTTTTGGCCCGAATTGATTTGGCATCTAATACCGACGGTGCACTCTCTTTTCAGTAACAATGTGCCTCTTTTTCTGACGCTCACGCAAAAATACAAACAGTCCTGACCCCAAGATCAGTGCGATACCAATGGCGACAGGCAGGTTTGGGAGCTCTCCCCAGATGACCCATCCCCAGAAAACGGCCATAGGAAGACCGACGTATTCAAATGGCGCCACTGTCGCCGCGTCTGCCATGCGGTAAGCCTGGCCGAGGCAATACCCGATGATTGCAGAATTGAATCCGAGCCCAATAAACAACCAGCGGTCAGTCCCTTCGGGCCAAACCCAGGCACGCAGCAAGAAGATCAAGCTTTCGTTTTCAAACGCGCTCGCAAAGCGCCCATCCCCTGCCACTGACCAGAACAACAGGCTTACAACGATAAAGCACGCCTGAATGTAAACAGCCATTGCTGAGGCTTTGGACTTTGCGCCCAAGAAACGAGTCATCACGTTGTTGAGGGCATAGGTGAACGCAGCAAGAACCGGAAGGGCATACATCAGCAGACCAACCTCACGCTCGCCGCCGCCCTCCCAGGGGCGGGTCATGATCACCACGCCCAAGAATCCCACAATCACGGCACCAATCCGCATCGGCCCAACTCTTTCGCCAAGCAATGGGATACTCAGCAAGGTGATCATCAAGGGAGCTACGAAGAAAACAGCCGTGGCTTCCGCCAGGGGCATTACCGCGAGGGCTGTAAAGAAGGTCAGATTGGCTACCACAATCAACAGACCGCGCAGAAGGTGAAGTCCAGGCTGATCGGTTTTCAGGATGCGCCAACCGCCCTCCATCTGGACTAGGGCAAAGCTAAATCCGATTCCGATCAATGATCTTGCAAACACCATCTGGTGCAAGGGGTAACCGCCAGACAGGAATTTAATCAGCATATCATTGATAGAAATCGCCAATATTCCGATCAGTACGAACGCAATACCAACTGTCGGGTTTTGTAATTTTTGTACCGGTGTCATGGTGTGCCCTTTCATTGGGCCACTACCATGGGTCTGGGGATAGATCACGTCGCTTTGCGACACGGTAAGTCGCGCAACCTTGTCCAACTTAGGTCTTGTGCGTAGCTTTTGGAGCCATGTGCAACCTCTACTCCAACACCATCCCGGCCACAGCGATGCGCCATCTGTTTGACGTGACCGTTGAACGCGACACGCTGGGGAATGCGGAACCATTCCCAGCCATTTATCCAAAGCCCTTAGCCCCTGTGGTCAGGAAAGGCGACGAAGGTAAGCGTGAGCTGGTCTCGCTGAGTTGGGGATTTCGTACGACAAAGAAGTCAAAGAAAACCGGTGCTATTATCCAACCGGGTGCCTTGAATAACGCACGTGATGACAAGGTGCGCTCAAACGGCTTGTGGAAACAGAGCTTTGAGGAGCGGCGTTGCCTCGTTCCGGTTAGTTCGTTCTGTGAGGCCCAAGGAAAAAACCCTGCCACCTACCACTGGTTCGCCCTGAAGGGCGATGAAGACCGCCCGCCACTCGCATTTGCGGGTATGTGGCAAACCTCGCGATACCAGGGCCTTGAAGGGCCCGAGGAGGTTGAAACCTACACCGTCATCACCACGACGGCCAATGAACTGGTAAAGCCCATACACCCGCAGAGAATGCCCGCCATCCTCAAGCCGGAGGACTATGAGCAATGGATGGATGGCAACGCGGATGACGCATTCGAACTGCTGGAGCCCCTAAATTCGAACGAAATGCAAATTGTTCGGTCTGGCGAAGGTGAGAAGTCGGACTCAGCAGGAAGATTGCCGTGAAAATCGTATCGGGTGGGCAAACTGGCGTAGACTTGGCTGCACTTGAGTTCGCTATCCAACGCGGTTTGAGCTACGGCGGCTGGGTTCCCAAAGGTCGAATCAACGAAGCTGGCCGCATTTGCGAACGATACTTAGGGTTGACGGAGGCACCGTCGGCTGAACCAGACGTCAGAACCCGACTCAACGTCATTTCAAGCGACGCTACGCTTATTCTAACTGATGGATCAGAAAGCCCCGGCACGAACTATACTCATCAAGTCGCAATTGAGGTAGGAAAACCGGTTTTGCGTATCGCGCTTGCAGATAAAAACCGTCTAGAAACCGAGCGGGTTCGGCAATGGGTCTCATCGATCAAGCCTTCGGTTCTCAACGTAGCCGGACCACGTGAATCCGAGGCACCTGGCGTATATTCAAAGGCGTTTGCTTTCCTGAGCGATGCATTTTCGACCACCTAGGCCAGTTTCTCACACGCCCGAAGTTCTTAAAGAGCTGACTGGTAAAACTGACGGTATTAACAACTCCTTCGGTCCAATGATCGAAAATTCCATACTGCCACCATTTAGGTAGCGAAGGATTTCTTGTCACGCGATATGGCAAGATAGATGTCTGCTAAACCATTTCATTTTCACTATTTCCATGCTCAGTGTATTTCGGAGTTCGCGTGAATATTCCCTGATGTCCGACACCAACACTTGCCGAGGGTATTTTTCTTGTCCGCCGACCGGCCCACATGGCTTATTTTTGCACTAGGTATATTTGTGGCGGTGTGGTCAACCGGCTATGTCGGTGCCAAGTTCGGTCTCGGCTATATAGAGCCGATGACTTTCCTAGCACTGCGCTTTGCCTGTGTAGTGGTAATTATGGCCGGGTTGTTTGCAATCCTGCGCCCACCGCTGCCAAAATCATCTAAAGAGTGGATGCACTTGGCCATCGTTGGTTTTCTACTGCAGGCGATGTATTTTGGCATGTGCTACATGTCGTTTAATGCAGGTTTATCGGTTGGAACACTGGCCCTTATCCTCGCTATGCAGCCCATTCTGACCAGCCTGATCGCGCCGCGTTGGGCAGGGGAAAGTGTGAGCTGGCGGCAATGGGCCGGATTGGCCCTTGGCCTGACGGGGGCGGTTCTTGTCATTACGGCAATGTCCGAGGTTGCTACGCCACCACTCGTTGGTTTTCTTTTCGCCGCACTCGCTCTGATCGGGATTACCAGCGGAACCTTGTGGGAGAAGCGCTTCGGAGTTTCACACCATCCTGTCACTGCAAATTTGGTCGGGTTTACAGCGGGTTTGTTAGGGGTTGCGCCTTTCATGCTCGCCTTTGAAACCATGCAGATCACTTGGACTTGGCAGCTTTTTGCGTCGCTGGTCTATCTCATCATTGCAAGTTCACTCATCGCCGTTGGCTTGTTGCTTGCCATGATCCGCGCCGGGGAGGTGTCAAAAGTTTCCGCGCTCTTTTTTCTAGTCCCACCGGGAGCGGCAGCTGTTGCTTGGCTGGTCCTCGGAGAAGTTATGCCGCCGATTGCTTGGGTTGGGATGGTTGTCGCTGGATTTGGCGTCTTCTTGGCGACTAATAAATCAAAGAAAACGTCCTGAGAGACATCGAATTGTCTGAACGTAAAACAACACCTATCATCAAATAAACAATCGACCGCTTGGACGAGTTAAGTACTCAAAGCTGAACTTGGTGCAATTCTCGCGATTTGGCGCTTTGTCCGCAGAGCAGACATTGGAAAGAGTTGAGTCGAATGACCACTCTGCGGACAAAGTGTGATTTCGCAGCGCATGACCTTACGGCAGCTTTCAGCAATTCGTGAATGCCACGAAAAACCTCAAGACGTCGGCAAGCGGACATTCGCTGCAGATGCCAGTCCATTTGGCAGCAGGCGCAAATCGACCTTTGCGACGAAGTTTTCGGCTAGTTACCTATACACAAAAAATCCCTCTGATATCGTGAATGGAGATCTCTTGATCACGCCTGACGAAACGAAACGGGCGCTCCCATGGTTGGGAAGCCAGCCCGATTGAAAAGGCTTTTCGGCAACAACAATCGACCAAGTGAGAAGCCCTCCATAGGTTCAAAACCTTATGGAAGCTGTGAGTTCTCCAACAATACTGGATCCACCACCAAAGGTTGATTGAAATTCACCGCTGAAGCCTACCGACCTATTTCCATCTGCAGAAATATGTTCAAGCTTAAAGCCAAGAAACCCAGCAGCTGCATCTTCTGTGGACGCTACGAAAGAAAAGGGCGTCGCCGCTACGATCGCGTCTACATCGTCGGAACCTGCATCGAAAGTTGCGTCAACTCCAACTGTCCAGTTCAGGTAGGTGCTCGATCCATTTGCACCCTCGTAGAGGCGAGGGAAGTTCAATTGCGCCCGCGTGTTGAAGACTGAAACGTTCCGATCTTCGACCGTTAGAGGAAACGCGGTTCCTGTTTCGGTATACTCGTCAAGCTTCAGAAATACATAGCTTGCGCGAGCACTGAAGAAGGCAGGTATTGGCAAAGCGTTGACGGGGGCCGAGATCGAAAGCGATGGAGCAACGAACATCCCATCAAAATCGCCTTGCGCTTCGCCGCCATCAACGTTTCGAGTCACTTCATTGTCGGTTACGCCAGCAAGGAGAGCTGCGTTGATGCGATATTGTCCGTAGTCCCTTTCGAGGTAAACACCGCCAAAATATGACTTGATATCAGTATCACCTGCGTCCTGATCCAGCGAGATGCGGCTATCGTCGTAGCCAACAAGAACACCAAAATCGCTGTTTCCGATGAGCTCATTCGTTTCAGCACCGACCACAAAACCGTACATTCTATGGCTGAAACCAAGACTTGAGCCTTCTTCTTCAACATCGCGATCTCCGCCGAAGGCTGTACCCCAAACATAAGGACCACCATCCTGTTCGGCATACCCGAAAGCACTCCGGTTCCTGCTGACCTGACCATCGGATGAGCCAAAGTCATAGGGGCTGGCGGTTTCAATCGTATTGAACACTGCGTCGGTCAGATCGCTGATAAAGGTGCCTTGGGCCACAAATCCTGTCGTATCCACCGAAACCGCCGTGAGGCCATTGTTGATCAAAACGCCTGCACCATCGAAATTGACGACTTCGGGAGCGGACGCAAGATCACTATCGCTACCCGATGCATCTGCAAAGTTAACAACCGCATTCACCCCGGGCGCAAAGTTCAGCGTGTCAATGTCATTCGGGTTCGTGCCCCCCATGCCATCATTGCCATTGCCGAAATCGACCGAACCGGTCAGGGCTGAGCCGGGTTCGAGCGTCAACGTGTCGTTCCCGTCCCCGCCGAATACGATGGAAAAGCCTTCGCGACCGGTGATGCGAGCCGAGTTTGTGATGGTTGCGGCGGCATTGTCGTCACGATCTTCGACTTCGATACCGTATTCGAACGCGTCAATATTTCCTGTGTTCAAAATGGTGATCGAACCCATTCCATCTACGTCCACTTCGATCCCGTTATTGTCCAGCGAACGCAACGCCCCGCTGTTGGTGACCCTCGCGTTGCCGTCACCGTTTAGCTCAACGTCAATCGCGTCGGAATCGGCGGTAAGCTGGGCAGAGTTTTCAATGCTGACGTTGCCACTTCCTTCGACATCCACTTCAATCGCATCGTCTTCGCGAGAGGTTACCTGACCCAAGTTTTCTATGAAGACATCGCCGTCTCCGAAGATTTCTGCGTCAATTCCCTCGTCGTTTCTGGCGGTTATGGATGCGGAATTTGTAATGCTTATGTTTCCGTTGTCGGTCACGTGGGCAAAGATTCCGTCAACTTCGGCATCGATGGTGCCGGTTGCCGAAATGGCAATATCACCGCTTCCGTCAATTTCCGCATTGATGCCGTCAATGCTATCAGCCGCTATATCACCAGACGTTTCAACCGAGATGTTTCCGTCACCGGCCACAAAACTGCGGATCCCGTTTTCGTTTGCATCGATATCGCCATTCATCGTGATCGAGATGTTGCCGTCTCCATCAACTTCAGCCTCGATACCGTCATCCGAACCAGCGCGAATATTGCCCGTGACCTGAATACTGATATCGCCGGAATCCTCGGCGTCTGCGTCAATGCCAATAGCGCTTCCAGAGATATTGCCCGCCACTGTGACGTCAATCACGCCTCCGGGGCTGCCGGTTTCCACATCAATCGCATCACTGTCGCGGGATTCAATATTGCCCGTCGCATCGACGGTTACGTTCCCGTCCTCTGCGTTGGCAAAGATCGCATGTTCTTCATCAGCCGAAATGTTGCCGTTGGAGGTGATCGTTACGTTGCCCGTTCCATCGGCTGCACCGTAAATCCCATATTCCCTGCCGGTAACATCCCCGGAGCTGTCGATGACGACGTCACCCACGCCATTCACAGTTGCGTTGATGCCGTCACCTGCTGCTTCACCGCTGACGTTGCCCCGGTTCGTAATAGAAATGTCGCCGTCATTGGTCACAAGCGCGCGGATGGCGTCCTGTGCGGACGAAATGTTGCCCGAAGAGGTGACATTGATATCACCCTCTCCGCCCCTCTGGCGGGCAAAGATACCATCCGCATTGTTCCCGGTTGTCGTGATATTTCCGGTCGAACGGATTGTGATAGAACCGTCGCCGTCGTCCTGCCGGGCAAATATCCCCCGGGCGTTGTTTCCGGTAGTCGAGAGGTCGCCCTCAGATTCAACGGTGATATCCCCGTCGCCGCCATTTTGACGCGCCAAGATACCATCAGCGTTATTCCCGGACGTCGTGATGTTTCCGGTTGAACGGATTGTGATAAATCCATCGTCGTTGTCTTGCCGGGCAAATATCCCGCGGGCGTTTCTACGGGAAGTCGAGAGGTCGCCCTCGGATTCAACGGTAATATTCCCCTCGCCGCCATTTTGGCGCGCCAAGATGGCATTTGAGTTATTGCCTTCTGTTGTGATACTTCCCTTCGATTGGATCGTAATATCGCCATCGTCATCGCTTTGCTGTCCAACTATCCCGCCAGAGTTGTTAGCTTCCGTCGAGATATTGCCATCCGAAACAACCGAGACATCCCCTTCGCCGTCACTCTGAAGAGCGGTGATGCCTGTAGACCGACTTCCAGCTGTGTTGATGTCGCCCACTGATTGGACTGATACCGCGCCGTCTCCACCGTCTTGATTGGCGCTAATTCCGTCTGAACGGCTGCCCGATGTGCTGATACGACCATCCGATACAACTGACACATTGCCATCACCACCTTGTTGAGTGACGCCGATTCCGACGCTTCTGCTGCTTCCGGATGTTGTTACGTTGCCAGTCGAGTTCACCGAAACGGCGCCGTCACCCTCAAGTTCGGATCGAATACCAAAAGAGCGCCGTCCGTTTGTTGCAATGTCGCCGGTCGAAGTAATCGAAACTTCCCCGGCGCCGTTTGCATCCACAACAATCCCATCCGCGCCATTGCCCGTGGTGACAATGCCGCCGGTTCCATTCGTCTGGATACTAAGGGTTGCGCTCCCTGATGGAGTGGCAAAGGCAACGCCGTCGGTTCCACCGTCAGGTGCAATTCCAGGTGCAGTAACACTATTGATATTGAGCGTTTCGATTGTAGGTCCGCTTGCCTGGACACCCGTCGAAACATCTCCCGTGCAGGTGGCGACGTCACCCGCAACAGCGCACGGACCGTTAGACGGAGGAACAACCGTTTGTGCGCCCAAAGGAGTTGCCACTCCGATCGTTGCTCCAAAAGCTATCGCGCCTGCCGGAACCGCGAAAACGCGAAATAAAGCAGGTCTAACCCGAAGTTTGTTTTTGGTCTGTGCTTTGGAAAGCGCCGCCGCATGACGGCGCGCTCTACGGTTCAAACCGCATACTCGAAACATCTTGCTCACCACTTAAGGGTGGTTTGGAAACCACAACCGTTTTTTTACGCGGAACTCTCCGCGCACATGTCAGAGGCAAAAAAATGATGGCTTTTTGATGTTCCAATTAACGATGTGTTAACAAACTTCCGAATGGCCGTTTGTATGATGCAATTTGATCACATGTATGTTCTGAAAAACCGATAAGCGGCAGCTTTGGACCGTCCGTTGTCACTTCAAGGACAGCATTGCGTGGTGCCCACCAATAAACACATTGTGCGGCATTTGCCATTTTGGGCTCGTTGCCGCCTTTCGCTACTTTTCACATTAGTGACCGGGCGGCAGACCAAACCGGACATTTGCAACTAAACTTTGCTGGTTAAGAAATGCGGAGGAAAAATGCTCCCGTAGTCCAAAACAGAAACGTTTGTTTTCGAAGTTAGGCCTCCCAAATACAATTTGACGAGCCCTACAGTGTTGCGAGGTCAGGGTGGCGATAGGCCTCTGGGTACGACATTGGCTTGAAAGGCCCATTGGGCACAACGCTATTCCAACTGCGTCCGAAATAACCCTGGCGGCAGTGTACAAGAGACCCTGCCTCGGCAATTCCGGGCAACGCGTATACACGGCACAGCCACCGCCACAAGTAGGGGTAATCTAGGATTCTCGCTCCATTAAGCTTCATTCGCACATAGTAGACGGGATCGTGACGATAGAGAGTTGGGAATAGGCGAAGATCTACTTCTGAAAAGTGGTTGCCTGTCAAATAGGGCCTGCCATCTGAGAGATGCTCCTCCAAATATTCGAGTGTCTCAAAATAGGCGTCAAAGGCTGTTTCATAGATCCTTTGATCAGACGAAAACCCGGCCTTGTAGGCACCATTGTTAATCGCTGTATAAATTCGTTCGTTCAGGTCGTGAATTTCGTGACGCGGCACTTCGTCTGGGTAAAGCCTAACGCGTTCCGTTGCCGGGATGGTGCTGCCAAGAGACTCCACTGAGGTGTCCAGCATTCGGACAATTTCAGCACTTTCGTTGTTAACAATGCGTCCTTGTATCTTGTCATACAGGATTGGAAGGGATTGCTCTTCAGAGCCTTCAGCACGATAGATCTCTTTGGCAAGGCGCAGTCCTTTGCCGGTGCCGGTCTCGCTCGTGCATTCTGGCAAAGTCTCACCTGTGAGCGATGCAACCCGATCAGGTGCAAACTCCCATAGGTTTGGCGCCTCTGGATCGTCGTCGCCGGTGCGGTTTGGAAATGCAACGTCCATCGTGATGCTGTTCTGAAGACCCAACACATTTCGCGCCAGCGTCACTCTGTGACACCACGGACAATTCAGCGCTACGAACAGGTGATAGCGATCAGGTTCTGCTGGAAACACTGGATCGCCAATAGCGTGGCGAAAGCCGCTGACACCGCGCACGAATTCACCCCGTGCGCGGCGTTTGTTGATATCAGTTTGGTCTTCTTCGGTGGATGTCTCCGTCATGGCTTCAGCATCATCCTCTGAGCCGATGATACAAGATGATTGGCACAGCCAATTCTTCTTCATCGCTGAGATGCCGTTTAAGGAACGCTTCAATCGTGTTGCTCGTCGCATGGAGCTGTCCGCCTTCGTCGTAAGCTTGCGCCTTATCAAGTGCGGATAGCTTGATCACACGGTTCGCCGTGCGGGTGAAGTCACTCAGCACCTTATCCAGATCGAAGTGATCCTGTTCCAGCAACTCAAGCCCCGCATCAAAACGAGGGTCCGCAGCAGACAATTCAGGGAAATAGCTGCGATCTTCCCAGCCGTGATGGCCATGCAGATTCCCGACTAGGTTGCGGCCATAGTAGGACAGCCACCCCACGTAGTCGTCCAACCCCATGTCACTGCTCAACAGCTTCTCTGTATCCAGTCGAATACGTTCTGCCACACGGCGGAACATCTCATGCGCACCGAGCCAATGTTTGGTTTTTTCCTTGAAACCCGGATGGGCTTCCCAGCTGTCGCGGGGGTATTACTTCAAGAGAAACCGCATCTCTTGAGGCATGTCGTCTTGGCGAATGGTATATGTATCGAGCATCGGTTGTCTCCTTTCAGGCCAAAGATGGGAGGTCGGGCAACTGCTCGCCACTAGCGAGAACGCACAGTCACTTTGCGTCAGCGAACCCCTGCTAAGTCGGTCCAACACAAACCAGCGATCTTGCCTTTCTAGGCTTCGATGCCGTGCTGAATGAAATCTTGTAGGTCTTTGCGGCTACCCGAGGCCTTTGTCAGAACGGTATCAACGTCTTGCGGCGGAATATATTAAGTGGGTGCGTGACGGATTTCGAGAACCTGAAACGCATGATCGATCTCCACGATGGTTTGACCGCCGAGCTCGATCCGCACACGATGGGGTACTACCCGCAGCGCTGGTGGTCGCGGATAGTCTTGGACGTTTTCAGTTGTCCAACCTGTCATTTCGAACCTTTTTTATGAATCGGTTGTTCCATTTTCGAACTAGCGCGCAACCAGCGCTATTCTAGCGGAAAAGCTTCCAGCACACGGCGGGTGAACTTGCACCATCAAGACGCTCAATGTCAGCTTTGATCGGGCAGCACTTTTTGACCGGCGTTGCAGGCCGAGAAGCCGAAATGAGTGTCCTAACTCTACCAGTTCGCCAACAGTTCGCCCATGCGCTGTAGGCCAAGGTCGAGGTTGGCAGCAGCACCTCCCCCCACACCCAGTCGGATGTGGTTCTGCATCCCGTAAGACGAGCCCGGTAAGAGAAACGTCCGATAGGGATCAGCGAGCAAGCGTTTGGCGAACACGTCGCCATCGATCCCATCGAGCCGTGCCAAACCAATTAATCCAGCCTGAGGTTTGACCCAATCGAGGTTGGGCTGATCGGCAACAAACCTATCCAGGCGTTCCAGCGTTTTCATCCCAGCTGCCCGTGCAGCTTTTATAACCTGATTGTATCGGTCAGGCCTCAAAGCGATTTCGGCAATGACTTCGCCGAGAATATTCATAATTTCGCTCGAGTTTTCCCGCAGAATAATAGCGTCCCAAATCAGATCGGGATCACGGCATATCATCCAGCCGGTGCGTAGCCCCTGGAGCCCCAGTGCCTTGGAAACGCTGCCAGTCGTGATACCCCTAGAATACAGACCGGCAATCGAAGGCGCGCGGGACCCGTCCCACTCCAATCCTGCGTAAACCTCGTCAACAACCAGCCATGCACCTACACGATCTGCGATTTGGACAAGCCTTTCCAGCTCTGCTTGTGTCATCAACTGCCCGGAGGGGTTATTGGGGTTGGTTATAAAGATTAGTCGAGTGCGTTCCGTTACTGCGGCCTCAACTTTGTCGAGCGGCAATACCCATCCAGCACTCTCTTCACGGTCGACAACTTTTAGCCTCGCGCCAACCGCCTCTGCCAATACACCCGCTTGTGGCCAACACGGGCGTTCCGTTACGACTTCGTCGCCCGGTTGGACCAATTGCATGAATGCAAGATAATTGGCTTCTGCTGCGCCGGCGGTGATCAGAACGTCGTCTGGCTTGCAAACATCAGACAAGCCGGCGCGGTCCAAGACATGTCGTCGTAAAGCAGGCAGACCCCGAAAACTCTTTTGGTTCCAATCCAACGGCAGCGCTGGATCCAGCGCATCGATGAACTCACCCAAACGCGGTGACTCGGACAAGGAAAACCCGACGAAAGCTTCTGGATCCGTTTCTGTGATATCCAGTAGGTACTGAAAGAGTGTGTGTATCTTGACTTTCATGCTCTACTCAAAATCTTTGTAGTCAATCAGGGAGATAGTCTGTGCAAGCAGAGGGATTTGTCAAAGGGCGACCGATTGACCTTTCGGTTTTGGACTACGGGCTGTTCAAGGTCCATTCCACTGGCCGCAAAATTGGTATCTGCGGGTTTCTGATCCGGACAGATTTGGGAGAAGCAATACTCATCGATACCGGGTTCCCCGAAAAATATGCCACCGCCACTGACGCCGCAGTCAAAGAAGATCGATTGTTCGAGTTCGGCGAGGTCTTGAAGTGTGAACCAGACAATCTTCCAAGCGCACAACTGGCAAAACTCGGGCTTCTTCCGTCAGACATAACACTACAGATTTGTACGCACACCCATATCGACCATATCGGCGCACTGGGCGACTTTCCAAGCAGTCCAGTTCTTATCTCTGCTGCGGAGCGAGCCTTACCCCGCCCGTTGTACTGGGGCGACATGCGGCCTTTGGAATGGCCCGATCAGGATTACCTGGTTGTTGATGACGACGTAGAGATTGGGCCAGGTATCTTCGTTTTGATGGCACCCGGTCATGCGCCTGGCCAGATCGCGGTAATGGTCGATCTTCCATCGGGGACGGTTTTACTAACCAGTGATGCGATTTCCCGACCAGCAGAAATCGACGAGAAGTTTGCCGGGTCTTGGGACGAGGATGCAGCGATTGCCAGCGCAGACAGGTTGATGCGTCTGGCATCCGAGCGAGATGCGTTCGTAATCTATGGGCATTGTCCAAAGCAATGGCCTGTTCTGAAAAAAGCACCAGAAGGCTACAGCTGATCCCACCCCATGGACCATTTTCCATAAAGGCAACGGTGCGCCTAGGAGTTATCTGACGTCGCGACCTTGATTCAGAATAATCACATTTCCACTGGAAACATCACCAGCCGGCGAAATTAGAAAACCGACCCAAGCGGCGATTTGCTCGGGCAGCATCGCGCGGCCATGCGGCATAGCATTAACGGCTTTCTCCAAGACGTCCTTGGTTAAGACATTGAACAACGGTGTCTCAGTCATGGCAGGTGCCAGAGAATTTACACAGATTTTTTCCTGCGCGTATCGACGGGCAAGGTCTTTCGTAAGTGTATCCATCGCCGCTTTTGACGCGCGGTAATGGGGAGGGTCGAACACATCGAAATTGTAAGCTCCATTCGATGAGATATTTACAATCTTTTTGATGCCTTCGCGTTCCAACATCAACTGAACCGCCTGCTGGCAACATTGGAATGCAGAGTTAAAGTTTATCGCCATCTGCTTTTCGAGTTCCTCGGGCGGAATGTGCGGGAAGTCAGACATGAAGCAGGTGCCCGCGTTGTTTACCAAAGCATCCAGACCGCCATACTCTAACCTAATTCCATCAAACGTATGAGCGATAGCAATGGGATCCGTTAAGTCAACGCAGATAGGCGTGAATTCCGAACCTAACTCAGTTGACGTTTCACCTAGGCCCTCCTCGTTGAGGTCCAGTCCAAACACGTGGAACCCATCTGCCCGCAGTTGGCGACAAATGGCTTGCCCCATCCCTCCCGCTGCACCAGTCACTACCGCTGTTTTCATAACAAATCCTCCCACCTGGTATGTTTTGGGATACTCCGAGTTAAAGCAGAAAACTCACAACCCCTTTTTCTGAAAACCGAGAAAGTCAATTCCGTTTGAATTCAGCGCGCGTTCGTTTTGGGCTCAAGCTAGACTTTGCAAAGTCCGCTTTCTGCGCATTGCTGCACATTTGTTGACAAATCAGCCTCGCGAAAGGCGATCATACTTTTTTGAACGTCTGCTTTTGACATTCCATTATGGAATCGTTGCGGGTGAATAAAACGACCGGTTTCCGCTCCAATTCGGTTTGCCCCCCTTTAAAAGTTTCACGCGGAAAAATTTGACTTCCCCCGCCGGTCCCTTGGCTTAACGCCTGCAACTTTTGATAAGGCATATGGCTTAAGCACATCAGATACGTAGCTATCACTCAAGGCCTTGCGGTCGGGAATGTACAAGCCCGGGCATGGACTTTCGCCCTAAGATTCAGAGTTTTGCGTTTTGGTGCTGGTTGATGACGCGCACCGCGGGCCATAATTATCATCGACCGCGTGCCACCTCCGATACAAGTTATTGTTGGCTTCAAAGTGCAGGTCCGCCGCTGCCCCAACTTGCCCATCAACCTCCGGGCTGCACAAAGAGAACAGTCCACGATGCCATTGCAATTTGTGCCCATCCAGAACCGTCGCTAGGCGTCCATCTGAGCAAATCATACTTACGAATTCCGGAACGGCGTTCAGATCATACTTCGGGCTTTCTAAGTATTTTTGGGCATAGTCTTGTACAATCTCCTCGTAAGGCCCCTGGGCACGATGTTCCTTTCCCAATAGCTTCTTTCTCAAAGGTTTGAACGGGTCTATCTTTTTGCCTTGTGACACGAAAATGACTTCCCCTCGATGCTGCCGGCTAAGTGTCTTTCCGACCTCCCTCAAGGCGAGCGCTCAGTTCACTGCACACTGTATCCATTACTGGTCTTAGCGCGTCGAGCGACGGCTTCACTTAGCGCTGACCGGTGATTGACAGCGGCGTGTGATTGAGCAGGCGCCCCACAATCTCTTCCAATATCCCCGCCTCCATGGCGACCGTCGCAAGTGTTCGGCGAAGGGAATGAATGGACCATTGCAGACGTTCAGGTCCCTTCAAATGCCCGCTGGGCGATTTGGGCGTCGGAAACACCCATTGACGATGCAGACCTCGCAGAGGTGCCAATATCTCGTGATGAAACTGTAAGATGGGAAGATTAAAGCTGCGCCCGTTCTTAGTCATCGGCAGATGGATGTGATCTTCGTACATATTCCTCCATACAAGCGTCAGTGCCTCGGTTTTTGCGGAAGCCTGTGAACAAGAGCAGTTCGTAGGAAACCTTATTGATGGGGTTGTACAGCTCATCCACGGCAAGGCGCCATGCGCTCGAGTCCTCAATGATCGAACCGTTCGGTTGCTCCTCATTCCAATCGATAGCCATCGTCGGGCCTTCCTGCAGATCATGTACGCGCCGCGCATGGTTCCAAACCGTCCGAAAGTACTTCAATGTGTGATTTGCGGAGGATGGTGTTGCCGCCATGGATCTGTGACGCTCAACCACCATCGACTTGGTTATCTCATCCAGCGGCAGGCGCAGCCAATCTTTCAAATGTAGCTCGAACTGCTGACGCACCCCAGATCGGAGAGCCTCAGACCGAAGCTTGGGACGTGCCAAATAGGTTTCCATGGTCGTCTCAACCGTGGGCGCTCCGATCTGTAAAACGCTTGCCCGCTCCCCTGCCCCAGTCAAGCGTATATCCCAGTGCAGTTTCTCGAGCAGTATCTGCGGAAATCATCGGGTAGCGCCCGATCAAAACACGCCGCGTTTGGCCCCCAACGTCTTTCAGGAAGTACCAGGTCTTTGACTGTTTCCCAACGAAGAGCACAAGCCCCTTGATCTCGCCATCCCAGTGCTTGGCGGTGCCCTGTTTTGTCTGCGGAACCTTGCGTGCGAATGTCTCTGTGAGCTTTGGCATTTTATCGGCTTTTTGTCGGAAACGGCATGATAGAAGTCGCTACCACATGGTACGAGCTTCAACATATTAGTGAACTAAATCAAATGCATAGAAACTATACGATACTCAGTGAAACTGATCTTCATTGCTTGGAAGGCAGGGGCTTTACCGCTAAGCTAAACCCTTTCAGCGTTTGGGTTGAGTGATTCAAGCATCTGGGGGCGTCCAGAACCGAAATCACGCCGGGCGGGCATTTCCTTGGGGAGGTGGGTCTGTCAGATATCCTCGCCCGGCGGCTCCAGCGCGCCGCCCGGTTCCAGCAAGGCCCGCTCGGACAGCCATGGGTTCAGGTCAAGGGCCGCGTTTAGGGTGGTGCGGGCCTCATCCAGACGTCGCAGACCCAGCAACGTCAGAGCACGGCCACTCATGGCCGCGATGTGATTTGGGGATAGCTCTAACGTCCGATCCAGATCAACCAAAGCTGAAGGGAAATCTTGCCGCAGGAAATTGACGAAGGCACGTTGGTTGTACCCTTCGGCATATTCCGGGCAGTAGACCACCAGTTCATCTAGCTCTTGCAAAGCGCCCAGAAGATCCGATGCCTTGCGCCGCGCCATGCCACGATCCAATAGCGTCTGAGCGCGCAGGTCGGGCGCATCGGTCCACAGCTCCCACATCTGGTTGGAAATCCCGCGCGCCTCGGACTGCGACTCGGCCTGTTGAATTTGTGCAATCAGCGCGCCCATTCCTTCCGAATGGTCCGGTGCAGACGGGCAGGATTGCGCCAAAGCGGGAGTTGTAAGCCAAAGGGCAAAGACAGGTGCTATGAACGTGCGGATCATAGACCAAGTGTGACGCACAATCCGCTTTGGTCAAGTTTCGCGGTCGATGCCACCCAGCAAACCGGTTTCTTTCACCGCTTCCATCGCAACAAAGGTCGAGGTATTGGCGACATGCGGCAGAGACGAGATCTTCTCGGCCAGCACCGCGCGGTATTCCGACATCGACCCGGTGCGCACCTTCAGCAGATAGTCGAAATTCGACGCGATCATATGGGCTTGCTCGATCTCCGCGATCTTGCGGACCGCGGCATTGAACTCGGCCAGCGCTTTTTCCCGCGTGTCAGTCATGCGCACCTCGACAAAGGCCACGTGATCCAGCCCCAAACGGATCGGATCCAACATTGCCCGGTATCCTGTAATCACGCCGTCGGCCTCAAGCCGCTTCAACCGCGCCTGAGTCGGCGATTTCGACAACCCGATCCGCCGCGCCAGATCCGCGACCGAGACGCGTCCATCTTCCGCCAGAGCCTGCAGAATCGCGCGATCAAAGCGGTCGAGGTTCGGAAAGTCCATTTGCATCGCATCACCGTCACAAATCAGTTCATTTGGCCTTTGTATGTTAAAACTCGGTCCGTTGTCCCGAAAAAATACGCGTATACTGATAAAAACGCCCGGAGGAACCATGTCTCACAGCCTGCGCACATCCATCGACACCCACACCTATGCCGATCAATCGACCGTTCTGCAGGAATTGACCGACCAGGCCGCCCTGTGCGAGGCGGACCGCCGTGCCATCTGCAACGCGGCCGCTCAGTTGGTCCGCGATATCCGGTCCAGCACCTCGCCCGGCATGATGGAGGTGTTTCTGGCCGAATACGGCCTGTCCACCGACGAAGGTGTGGCGCTTATGTGTCTGGCCGAGGCGCTGTTGCGGGTGCCCGATGCAGATACGATCGATGCTCTGATCGAAGACAAGATCGCGCCCTCAGACTGGGGCAAACATTTGGGACAGTCCTCGTCCTCGCTGGTCAACGCCTCGACCTGGGCCTTGATGCTGACCGGCAAGGTTTTGGATGAGGGTAAGGCCTCACCCGTCAGCGCCATCCGCGGGGCAATCAAACGACTGGGTGAGCCGGTCATCCGCACCGCCGTGGGACGCGCGATGAAAGAAATGGGGCGTCAGTTCGTTCTGGGTGAGACCATTCAATCGGCCATGGATCGCGCCAGCGGGATGGAGGCCAAGGGCTACACCTACTCTTACGATATGCTGGGCGAAGCGGCGCGGACCGAGGCCGACGCCGCCCGCTATCACCTGTCCTATTCGCGCGCCATCGCTGCCATTGCCGAGGCGTGCACCCATGACGATATCCGCGCCAATCCCGGCATCTCGGTCAAGCTATCCGCCCTGCATCCGCGCTATGAGCTGGCGCAGGAAGCGCGGGTCATGGATGAGCTTGTCCCCCGCCTGCGCGCGCTGGCCCTTCTGGCCAAAGCTGCTGGCATGGGCCTGAATGTGGATGCCGAGGAGGCTGACCGGCTATCCCTGTCCCTGCAAGTCATCGAGGAGGTCATGGCCGAACCCGCCTTGTCCGGTTGGGATGGGTTCGGCATCGTGGTTCAGGCTTACGGCCCGCGTGCCGGTTTGGTTCTGGATACGCTCTACGATATGGCCCAGCGCCATGATCGCAAGCTGATGGTGCGGCTGGTCAAAGGCGCCTATTGGGATACGGAGATTAAGCGCGCTCAGGTCGAAGGGGTCGATGGCTTCCCCGTTTTCACACACAAGCCCGCGACCGATGTCTCGTATATCGCGAACGCCCGCAAACTGCTGGGCATGACCGACCGGATCTATCCGCAATTTGCCACGCATAACGCGCATACCGTCAGCGCGATCCTGCACATGGCCGAGGGGCAGCCGTTCGAGTTTCAGCGCCTGCACGGGATGGGCGAAACGCTACACGGGTTGGTTCTGGGCAAGCACAAAACCCGTTGCCGCATCTACGCGCCGGTCGGTGCGCATCGAGATTTGCTGGCCTATCTGGTCCGGCGTCTGCTGGAGAACGGCGCGAACTCATCCTTCGTGAACCAGATTGTGGATGAGGCCGTGCCACCCGAAGAGGTCGCCACTGATCCGTTCACCGCAGTTGAGACACCGCCCTCACCTCTTCCCACCGGGCCAGAGCTGTTTTTGCCAGAACGTCCCAACTCCAAAGGCTTTGATCTGCACCACACACCGACGCTGGACCAGATCGACGCAGCGCGGGATCGGTTTCGAGAAACCGAGTGGCGTGCCGGGCCGCTCTTGTCCGAGGGCGCGAAACCCATGGCTGAAGAGCCGGTGAATAACCCGGCCAAACCACAGGACAAGCCCGGCACAGTTGCGTCGACCGGTGCTGCGGATGTGGAGCTTGCCCTGGCCTCGGCCAGCCCATGGCAAGCCCCTGCAGAGCAACGCGCCAAGGCTCTGAACGCAGCCGCCGATCTGTATGAGGCTCATTTCGGAGAGCTCTTCGCCCTCTTGGCGCGTGAGGCGGGGAAATCCCTGCCCGATGCCGTTGCCGAGCTGCGCGAAGCAGTGGATTTCCTACGCTACTACGCGGCGAACATTCCCGACGCCAAACCGGCCGGAATTTTCACCTGTATCAGCCCCTGGAACTTCCCTCTGGCGATCTTCACCGGACAGATTTCGGCAGCTCTTGCGACCGGCAACGCCGTCCTCGCCAAACCCGCACCGCAGACGCCTTTGATCGCGCATCGGGCGGTGCAACTTTTGCATGAAGCCGGAGTTCCTTGCGATGTATTGCAATTACTGCCCGGCGGACCGGAGATCGGGGCTGCGCTGACCTCCGACGCGCGCGTTTCGGGCGTGGCGTTCACCGGATCGACGGCGACGGCGTTGAAAATCCGGTCGGCCATGGTGCAGAACATGCGACCCGGTACGCCGCTCATCGCCGAGACGGGCGGATTGAACGCGATGATCGTAGACAGCACGGCGCTGCCGGAACAGGCGGTGCAGTCCATCATCGAAAGCGCGTTTCAGTCGGCCGGCCAGCGCTGCTCGGCCCTGCGCTGCCTCTATCTGCAAGCGGATATCGCCGAGGATGTGCTGACCATGCTCAAAGGCGCGATGGACGCGCTGCAGGTCGGAGATCCATGGCAGATCTCAACCGATTGCGGGCCGGTCATTGATGAGGCTGCGCGTCAGGGGATCGCAGATCACGTTGCGAAAGCCCGCTCAGAAGGGCGCGTTCTGAAAGAGCTCAACACGCCGCCCGAGGGGACATTCATTGCCCCCACCCTGATCGAAATCGGCAGCATCGCTGATCTGGGACGTGAGATATTCGGCCCGGTTCTGCATGTCGCTCGCTTCAAAGCGCAAGAGATCGACGCGGTAATCGCCGACATCAACGCCACTGGCTACGGGCTGACCTTCGGCCTGCACACTCGCATTGACGACCGTGTGCAGCACGTGACCGAGGCGATCCACGCGGGCAATGTCTATGTGAACCGCAACCAGATCGGCGCCATCGTGGGATCTCAGCCTTTCGGAGGCGAGGGGCTTTCGGGAACAGGCCCCAAAGCGGGTGGGCCGAACTACATGGCCCGGTTCTGCGCGCCGGTTCGTCAGAGCACCTCAGAGACATGGCAAGCAACTGCGAAATTGCCCGCGCCGAAAGGGCAACCGGCCCCGGTTCGAACCCAAACCCTGCCCGGACCTACGGGGGAATCAAACCGGTTGTCTGAATTTGCCCGGCCTCCGCTGTTGTGCCTTGGCCCCGGCGAGAGCGCTGCGCGCGCTCAGGCAGATGCGGTTTTGGCTTTGGGTGGGACGGCAATTGAGGCGACGGGCATGCTCGACCTGCATCGTTTGGAAAACCTGACCGGCTTTGCTGGCGTTCTGTGGTGGGGAGACGAGGAAACCGCCTGTCAGATCGAACAGCATCTGGCGCGGCGCGACGGGCCGATCCTGCCCATGATCCCCGGCCTGCCGGATCGTACGCGGGTGCTGGCGGAACGCCATGTCTGCGTTGACACGACGGCAGCGGGTGGCAATGCGGCGCTGTTGGGTGGTGCGGCATAACCTGACCTTGACGCTGGGCGCGGAAAAGCCCAGCGTCGCGCCATGTTCCCGATCCGAGATCACAACCCCTCGGGGCGCACGCCCTATGTTGTCTACGCCCTGATGGCGGCGAATATCCTGATCTTCGTCAGCTATTTCGGGATCATGGATAACGCACGGGTGCTGCAGCAGTTCTATTTCGACTACGCGATCATCCCCGCCCGCAGCGCCGAGGGGCTGGCGCCCGAGACCTTTGTGACTTCGATGTTCCTGCATGGCGGCTGGATGCATCTCGCGGGCAACATGCTGTTTCTGTGGATTTTCGGGGACAATCTTGAGGACGAAATGGGCCACCTGCCCTTTCTGCTGTTCTACCTTGTCGCCGGGATCGGAGCTGGAATAATCCACGTGATAACCGCACCCGGCTCGGTGGTGCCCACAATCGGCGCATCAGGGGCGATTGCGGGTGTAATGGGTGGGTACCTGTTGCTCTTCCCCAAAGCCCGCGTGGATATTCTACTGATCCTAATCGTCTATTTCCGGGTCTTTAGCATCCCGGCCTTCGTGATGCTCGGGGTTTGGCTGGCACTGCAGTTTTTTGGCAGTCTCTCTAGCAACCCCGACGAGGGCGGAGTTGCCTATTGGGCGCATACCGGTGGGTTCTTCGTGGGGCTGATCCTGTGTATCCCGCTCTGGCTGAAACTCGGAGGGCCAGCGTACTGGGACCGCACGCACGGCCACCCACCTCACCCCGAAACGAAATACAAGCTGTCGCAATCCCGTATCCCGCGCGTGCCGCGCAGGTAAAGGCGTTTAACCGCGGATCACCTTGGCAAAGCTGTCAAATATCGGCTCGTTGGCGCAGATGACCTCGCCATCTTCCAGAATGCTGCCTTCGAGGTTCAAGGGCTGAACCAGACCACCGGCCTCTTTCACGATGATGATCCCGGCGGCCAGATCCCATGCGTTCAGGCGGCGCTCCCAAAAGCCCTCGTAGCGACCAGCCGCCACATAAGCCATGTCGAGCGCGGCTGCGCCCCAGCGGCGCACGCCGGCACATGTGGGCATCAGGCGCGCCAGATCCTGCAGCGTGGCAGGCAGATCCGAGCGGCCACCGAAGGGTAGACCGGTCGAGAAAACGGACTCGATCATGCGGTGACGGCCCGAGACGCGGATGCGCATATCGTTCATCCACGCGCCTTCGCCTTTTTCGGCAAAGAACATCTCGTCCTTGGCGGCGTCGTAGATCACACCGGCAACGATCTTACCTTTGTGCTCCAGCGCGATCGAGATCGCCCAGTGCGGCAAGCCGTGCAGGAAGTTGGTGGTGCCATCCAGCGGATCGACGATCCAACGGCGGGTTGGATCCTCACCGTCAATCGCACCGCCCTCTTCGGCCAGCCAGCCATAGGTCGGACGCGCGCCCAGCAGTTCCTCTTTCAGGATGGCCTCGGCAGCGATATCGGCCTTGGACACGAAATCACCCGCGCCCTTCATCGACACCTGCAGGTTCTCGACTTCACGAAAATCCTTGACCAGAGACCGCCCCGCCTTGCGCGCGGCTTTGATCATGATGTTGAGATTTGCACTGCCAACCATTGTGAAAAGGCTCCTGTTCGGTCAAACCGCGCGTATACTGATGCAATGCGCCCTTGCCAAGAGGAATGATGCGCATAACAGACCTTAGCGAAACGCCTCTACTGCGCCTGCAACTTCCGCGCCTCGTCCCGCGCCAGTTTGACCAACTCCTGCACGAAGGGCTTTTCCAGATCTTCAGAGCGGACAGCGGCATATAGCCGACGGGTGATCCCTTCTTTAGTCAGCGGGCGGGTGACGTAATCCGAGTTGTATTTGACCTCCCGCACAACCCAATCCGGCAGGACAGAAATCCCCCGATTTGAGGCGACAAGCAGCAGGATCACGGCTGTCAGTTCAACCTGTCGGATGCTGGCTGGTTCAACCCGCGCCGGGATCAACAACTGGCTGAACACGTCCAGACGCGTGCGCTCGACCGGATAGGTGATCAGGGTCTGACCGCGAAAATCCTCGGCCTCGATGAATTCCTTTTCGGCCAACGGGTGCGAGGATGCGGCGACGAAGACGGCGTTATAATCGAACAATTCCACGAATTCGACACCCGGAAGGTCCTCGGGGTCCGATGACACAACCAGATCAACCTCCTCCTTCTGCAAGGCGGGCAGCGCGTCGAACGCGAGGCCAGGGCGGATATCTACGTCGACATCGCCCCAGGATTTGCGGAAGGACTCTAGCACTGGAAATAGCCATTCGAAACAGGCGTGGCATTCAATCGCAATATGCATCCGACCCGTGCGACCATCGCGCAAGGAAGAGAACTCATGCTGCGCGGCCTCGACCTGAGGCAGAATCTGCTCGGCCAGCCGCAACAGACGCAGCCCCGCCGCAGACAGCTTCATCGGCTTGGACCGACGCAGGAACAATTCGACCCCGGCCTGATCCTCCAACCCTTTGATCTGGTGGCTCAGCGCCGATTGGGTGATGTTCAGCTGATCGGCCGCACGCGCAAGGCCGCCACAGTCATGGATCGCCTTGATGGTGCGCAGGTGCCGGAATTCGATGTGCATTTGAAGGAAAGCTCATGTTGTTCTTGAGGAATATGAGTTTGTCTCACAATGCGTGTCATGCGACAAGACCCTCAGTTGATCCTGAGAGGCTGCGATGACCAAACCTGAAATCTCATTCGAGTTTTTTCCACCCAAAACGCTGGAGGCCTCATTCCGGCTATGGGATACGGTGCAGACGCTGGCCCCTCTGGAGCCCCGGTTCGTTTCGGTTACCTACGGCGCGGGAGGCACGACGCGAGAGTTGACGCGCGATGCCGTGGCGACTTTGCACAAGTCATCGGGACTGCCGGTTGCAGCGCATTTGACCTGCGTCGATGCCTCGCGTCAGGAAACGTTAGAGATTGCAGACACCTTCGCCCGTGCCGGTGTAGAGAACATCGTCGCATTGCGGGGCGATCCGCCGAAGGGTCAGGACAGGTTTGTTCCTCACCCCGAAGGTTTTGCCAACTCTGTTGAATTGATTGAGGCCCTCGCAGAAACAGAGATGTTCAGCATTCGAGTTGGCGCCTATCCCGACATTCACCCTGAAGCACGGGATACGCAGGCCGATATCGACTGGCTCAAGGCCAAGCTGGACGCGGGCGCCGATGAAGCACTGACGCAGTTCTTCTTCGAGGCCGAGACCTTCTTCCGGTTCCGTGATGCCTGTGTCAAAGCCGGGATCGATAAGCCGATCGTACCGGGCATCCTGCCGATCGAAAACTGGAAAGGCGCGCGCGCCTTTGCCCAGCGCTGCGGCACACGGATACCCGATTGGGTCGATCACGCCTTTGAAAAAGCCCTGCGTGATGATCGCGAGGATCTGCTGGCTACGGCCCTGTGCACCGAGCTGTGTTCGGACCTGCTGGAGGGCGGTGTGGACAAGCTGCACTTCTACACCCTGAACCGGCCCGAGCTGACCCGCGACGTGTGCTTCGCCCTTGGGATCACCCCGAAGGCCGAACTGCAGAACGTCGCCTGATCCTTCTCAACAAAGCCCAAATGCCCGCGCCATCCGAAAGCGCGGGCATTTTGCTTTGCCGCTGGAACAATGTCTGCACGGCCAGATCATTGTCCCCCGCAACTAGTTCAATCTTGAGAAGAATTTGACAAAATCGTGACCGTGCTCAAACTGGTCTCGTGTACGTTAATGAGTGTTTTTGAGTATGAAACCTGTCGATAAGATCGCAGCGCGAAACAGCGCGCTGGCGGACCTTGGGTTGTCGCCCTCTGCCAGTTCCGACGAAATCCGCGAAGCTTGGCGAAATATTGCCTTCCGGGCGCATCCCGACCACATGCCGGGGGATTGCGAAGACTTCTCGCGCGCCAAGACTGCCTATGATTTTCTACGCAAACTGGGGTTGGGCGCAAAAGGCGCATCGGGTCCGCAGATGCCGAAACGGCCGCGCCTCAAAAAGCGTGTGATCGAGTTGCCGCCCGAAGACATCTCCGCCTGCAAATCCATGCTGAACCCGACGCAAGCCCTACCGCATATGGTGGATTCGCCATCGGCTCGGGACGCAGATGTCGAATCGGCGGCATCAGACCATGTGCCCGATGCCGTCGGATGCTATGGCCGCCACCTGACCTTTTTCGTAGCAACTCCGGTAACCGAAGGGGCGAACCGCATCGCACTTCCGACCTCGGTGCTAAGCAACAGACGGCATGTCGAGACTGAGATCCTGAGCTTCAAGTCCAACAACACCGGACCGGGCGAGGTGGTGATTCCTGACACCATTTGCGAACGCAAATTTCCGGGGGCAAAAAGTGTTCGTATCCGGTTCGAAGCCAATCAGGACATGATCGACGAATTCTGGCTGGCTGGATAGTCAGCCAGAAAAAAGCCCGGCTCAGTGGGGGGAGCCGGGCTTGTTTTTCTTCACAACATTGTCTGCGCGATCAGTTGCTGACCGGACCTTCCGAGGTGAATTTCGGGATCACGCTGGTCGATGCGTCCGCGCTTTCGATACCGGGCCAGTTACCTTCGGCCAGGTTGATGTTGCCGGGGATGTCCTCTTCGAAGAAGCCCACAACAACATCGGTGATGTTCAGGTACAGCTTGTCATCAACGATGCGCCACAGGTTCGGGTTTGCCGGAACCTTGCCACCCTTTGAGACGCCATAGGCGCAGTGCCCGTCATATTGAGGTGCGTAGTAGGCGGGGTTCTCAAGAAACTTGTCGCGGTTCTCTTCCGATGCAAAAGCCCAAGTTGCGCCGTTGTATTCCGCCGTGATGTCGGCATTGCCGCGTACACCTTCTGGCTGCGACGTCCCCACCGGTGCCTGATCAAGGCCGCGATAGGCGACAACATCATAGCCAGAGACCGCAAATCCGGTTCCGTCGACATATTGGGGGCCTGCAAAAGCCGGAATTGCCAGAGCCATGGCCGCAGCAAAAGACAGGGCAAAACGTTTCATGTGGTCATTCCTTTTTCGTGTATCGGGGGTGCCGTTTGGCTGACACGACAAACAATAAGCGATTCTGAGGCGCTTCGTAGGGCCGCTCGCGCCGGTGTGACCATCAACGAGATTTCGTGAGAGAATTATTACAGTTTCCTGCGTCAAGCGGGGTTGGACTCGGGGAATTGCAACATTAGCTGTTAGCGCATCGGCTTTGCAGCCCTGCGATTGGCAAGAAAGGCATCAGATGAGCGATCAATCCACTTACACTCCCCCCAAAGTCTGGACCTGGGATAGCGAAAGCGGCGGACGCTTCGCCAATATCAACCGCCCCATCGCCGGAGCAACCCATGACAAGGACTTGCCCATTGGCCGCCACCCCATACAGCTCTATTCGCTGGCAACGCCCAATGGCGTCAAAGTGACAGTCATGCTTGAAGAGCTTTTGGCGCAGGGTCACGAAGAAGCCGAATACAACGCGTGGCTTATCAACATCGGTGAAGGGGATCAGTTCAGCTCGGGCTTTGTCGAGGCGAACCCGAACTCGAAAATCCCGGCGCTCTGGGATCGGTCGGGCGATGAACCAGTGCGTGTGTTCGAAAGCGCCTCAATCCTGTTCCATCTGGCCGAAAAGTTCGGAGCGTTCTTGCCCGAGTCAGGCCCGGAACGGACCGAAGTGATGAACTGGGTATTCTGGCAGATGGGCAGCGCGCCTTATCTCGGCGGCGGGTTCGGCCATTTCTACGCTTACGCGCCCGAGAAATGGGAGTACCCGATCAACCGCTTCGCCATGGAGGCCAAGCGCCAGCTGGACGTGCTGGACCGTCAACTGGCCGAAAACACCTATATCGCAGGCGAGGATTACTCGATCGCGGACATGGCGATTTGGCCCTGGTATGGGCAGCTGGTTCTTGGGCGTCTCTATGATGCTGCCGAGTTCCTCGACGTGGAATCTTATGAAAACGTCATGCGTTGGGCCAAGGCGATTGACGCGCGTCCGGCCGTAAAGCGGGGCCGCATGGTCAACCGCGCGTTTGGCGAGCCGCACACGCAACTTCGTGAACGTCACGAGGCCAGCGACTTCGAAACCCGCACGCAGGACAAGCTGGAAGCTGCGGCGGACTAATTCTCTTCGAGGTTCGTTCGAAACATTTGGCGCGGTGCAATGGAGTGCGCCGCGCTTATTTACTTAAGGATCGGCGGGTTCTCGGGATCGCTGCCGGGCACAGGCCGGGTCAGGTCACGGGCCTCGGGTTGCGGCAGGTCGAACCGCAATCCAACCTTCGCCAAAGACGCCGCAGCGGGCGCTTCGGTTGCAAAGAACCCGACATCCATCGCTCCGGCTTCGATCCCGGAAAAGGTCAGCGCCTCGGATGCAGCCTTGGCCAGCGCCGATTGCGCCCCGTCCACGGCCCCGACAAAGCCCAGCAAGTGACCAGAAGCCCCGGTTTCAGATTTGGTGCCGACTAGATAGGCCTCCTGCGCCAGACCGACCGCAGTCGACAGCTTTGTATCCAACGCACGCAACAGGGTTTCCGGCAGGCCGGTCGGGGGTAAAAACTCCGCCAGTTTCTCTTCGACCTCGGCGGGCGCATGTTCCAGCGTTGTCGCCAGCCAGCCCAGCGCCTCGGACGGTATCAGCATCGAGGATGGCGCGACCTCGAGGTTCAGGCCCAGACCAATCCCCTGCCCCGCCAGCATCGAAGACAGGATACGCCCGGAAAGCGCCGCGTATGGAACCGGACGTCCGGCAAACTGCGCTAACCGATCCTCGCGATCAAAGGCCAATACGAAGCGGCCATCGGCCACGTCGAACAGCTCGGGTGAGATATTCTCGCCCTGCGCCTCTTCGGTCAGCATCAGGAACAACTCACTATCGGCCAGCCGCTCAAAAAAGCGCAGCCGGGCGGCATCGTCCTGCGGAGCGGCTTCCATCGCGGTATGCGCTGTGTCCAGCGCCGTTGCTTCAGTCATTCAGAACCTCTTGCACCCGTGCCCGCAAGGCCGGCAGCAGGTCGGTCTCGAACCACGGGTTTTTCTTGATCCATGCCGTATTGCGCCACGACGGATGAGGCAAGGCAAAGATGTGCGGCGCGTGGTCCCGCCAGTTGCGAACCGTCTCAGTGACCGAACTGCGCACTCCAAGATGGTACTTATGGGCGTGCCCCCCGACCAACACGGTCAGAGGGACCGGCCCCAGCGCCTCAACAACCCGGTCATGCCAAGTTTTACGGCACAAAGCGGGCGGCGGAAGATCCGCTTTTCGGTCGTCATATCCAGGAAAGCAGAAGGCCATGGGCACAATGGACAGACGATCCCGGTTGTAAAACACTCCTTCGCCGATCCCCAACCAATCCCGCAGGCGATCCCCTGAGGGGTCTGTAAAAGGCCGCCCCGACTCATGAACCCGCGCGCCCGGAGCCTGCCCCGCAACCAAAATGGGGGTGCCAGAGCGGAACCAGACGACAGGGCGCGGCGCGTGCTGCGTCGCGGTTTGCGCGAACGCATCCGCACACAGCCGACAGGCCGAGATTTCCTTTTGCAGATCGCTCATAGCCGCAGTCTTGCACCGAAATCGTGAGTATCAAGGGAAGATAACCACCCTCGAACTTGCCGCCAAAACATCTTTTCGTGTTGATGTTTGGCACGATGTGATCTGCACTTTGTGAAGATGCATTGAACATTTGTTTCATAATTCGACATAATGTAGCCAACATGAAACGATAGACCTCGCATCCAAACGCTCACCAAAAAGAGCGATCAAACCAAAGGATTGAGCAGCAGGCCAAGCATGCTTGAGTTCGAGAATGTCAGTAAATCCTTCTGGACGGGGACGCGCCGCAAGGTGATCCTCGACCGGGCTTCTTTCCGCGTCGAACTCGGAACCTCGCTTGGCGTGCTTGCGCCGAACGGGACGGGAAAAACCACTCTGATCAATATGATGGCGGGTTTGGAAAAGCCCGATGAAGGGGTCATCCGGCGTGAGTGCAAAGTGTCTTTCCCGATGGGGTTTACCGGTGGTGTCTCCTCGAAGATGTCTGCATTGGAGAACGCACGCTATATCGCCAAAATCTACGGAATGGACCCCGACTATGTCGAAGCCTACTGCAGCTGGCTGTGCGGTCTTGGCGAGTATTTCAACCAGCCTCTGGCCACCTATTCTTCGGGAATGAAGGCCAGATTCACCTTTGCGCTGATGCTGGCACTGGACTTCGACATGTACCTGATTGATGAGGGCATGCCCGCGTCCACGGATGTGGAATTCAACCATAAGGCCGGCGCGATCCTGCAGGAAAGGCTGCGCACGACAACGCTGGTCATCGTGTCGCACAGCCCCGCAACGCTTGAAAAATTCGTGAAACAGGCGGCCGTTCTGGTGGATGGTCAACTGCGCATGTTTGAAACCTTGGAAGAGGCAAAGCAGTTATATGACTACGAAACCCAAGGTTAGAAAATACAACTGGCGCCACAAGGCGCAATCAGACACCTCGCCCGAGGCCCGCTCGGACGCCATGGCGCGCATTCGCAGCGCCACGCAGGCCTCGTCAGGCGAAACGCAGCCCGGGACCGAGCTGGACGATATCAAGCGCGAAGGCCTGACCGGTCGGCAATTGCGTATCGCCCGGCGTCTGGCCAGCAAACACGGACTGGCCGCGACCTCGGACTATGACGCGGTACGCCTGCTACGCAAGAAGGGCATTGATCCATTCCGGCGCAGCAATCTGCTGGAGCTTGCCTCGGCCAATGCTTCGGCGAAAACGGAGAGTGACGAAACGGCACCCGTCCAGTTGCCGCAACCGGTGAGCGAGGCTCCTCAGACCCTACCCGGACCTGAGATGAGCCCGGCCGAGCGGCGCGATCGCGAAATCGGTCAGATCCAGAAGGACATCGCGCTCCGCCGAAAAAAGAAACTGGCGGCGTTGTTCGCGCGGCTTGCGGTGTTCGTCTTTCTGCCCACTTTTGTGGTTGGCTACTATTTCTATCGCGAGGCAACGCCGATGTATGCCAGCGATTCGGCCTTTTCGATCCTGCAAGCGGACGGCGGTGGCGGAACAATTGGCGGCCTGTTGAGCGGAACCCAATATGCAACCGCGCAGGATTCGGTTTCCACCCAGGAGTTTCTCGAATCCAAGGACGCATTAGAGCGTCTGGAACGCGACATGGGCTTTTCCCAAATCTTCAAGCAGGAATGGATCGACCCGATCCAGAGGCTGCCTCAGGACGCCAGTCTGGAAGACACCCACAAGCTTTACAAACGTATGGTGACCATCGGATATGACCCAAGCGACGGGATTGTTCGGATGGAAGTCGCAGCCCCCGAACCTGAAATCGCCGTAGAACTATCGCAACGCCTGATCTCTTATGCAGAAGAGCGGATTAACAGCCTGTCCGGCCTTAAGCGCGAGGATCAGATGCGCGACGCGCGCGAAGGGTTCGAGGCGGCCCAATCAGAGCGGCGTAAGGCGCAGGAGGCACTAATCGAGTTGCAGCTGCAGGGTGCTTTGCTGGACCCTGAAAACGTCATCGCCGGTCTACGCGGTCGGATCAATGAGATCGAGGTTGCCATTCAGGATAAAGAGCTGGAACTGGCTGCCCTGCAGGACAATCGCCGCCCAAACCAGGCCAAGGTCGACGGGGTCAGTGCCGATATCGCCCGCCTGGAAGTTGTCCTAGCCGAGTTGAACGCCGAAATGCTGGATGCATCCGCAGGCGAAAACTCGCTGGCGCGGTTGAGCGTCCGAATCCAGATGGCGCAGGCTGATCTGGCAGCGCGTGACATGATGCTGCAAACGGCAATGCAACAAATGGAAACCACACGGTCCGAGGCGAACCGCAAAGTGCGGTATCTGACGGTCTCGGTGAACCCCGTTGAAGCGCAGGATCCGACCTATCCCCGAAAGTTCGAAAATACGATTTTGGCTTTCCTGTTGTTTGCTGGTATCTACCTGATGATCTCGCTTACCGCGTCGGTCCTTCGTGAACAGGTATCCTCGTAAGACACATGAAACATGTAAAAATCTCCGACCTGACGGTCGGCAATGACCTTCCGCTGACCATCATTGCCGGCCCCTGCCAGCTTGAGACGGCAGACCATGCCCAGATGATCGCGGGCGCCATGAAAGAAGCCTGCGACGCGGCCGGGGCTCAGTATGTATTCAAGGCATCCTATGACAAGGCGAACCGAACCTCTTTGTCCGGCAAGCGCGGCATGGGGATTGATGCAGGGCTGAAGGTTCTGGATGACATCCGCAGCACCATGGGCATTCCGGTGCTGACCGATGTCCACACCGAAGCCCAATGCGCCATCGCGGCCGACGCCGTTGATATTCTGCAGATCCCAGCTTTTCTGTGCCGCCAGACCGATATGCTTTTGGCGGCGGGCGAAACTGGGAAGGCCGTGAATGTCAAAAAAGGCCAGTTTCTCGCCCCTTGGGAAATGGGCAACATCGTCGACAAGATTGAAAGCACCGGCAACCAGAACATTCTGCTGACAGAGCGCGGAACCTCGTTCGGGTACAATACTCTGGTGGCCGATATGCGAGGCCTGCCGCAAATGGCGAAGACGGGCTATCCGGTCGTGATGGACGCGACCCATTCGGTGCAACAGCCGGGTGGCAAGGGTGGCTCCTCGGGTGGGCAGCGCGAGTTTGCGCCGGTGATGGCGCGCGCCGCAGTGTCGCTGGGGATAGGAGCAGTGTTCATTGAAACTCATCAGGACCCAGACACAGCACCGTCTGATGGCCCCAACATGATCCCGTTGGATCAGATGCCTCATCTTGTTGACACATTGATGCGTTTTGATGCGCTGGCAAAAGCGAACCCGATTCAGATTTAACGATTGAGACCTGTAATGACCAAACCTATTCCCGAGGTGACCCCAAACACCTGGAGCTTTCTGCGCGACCCGATGATCAGGCCAACCGGGTTTCGCGAATATGATGCACGCTGGAAGTACCCAGATGAGATCAACCTGCCGGGCATGACAGCCCTTGGCCTGGGGATCGGTACTCAGATGCACAAACGCGGCATCGCGCCGGTCATTGCGGTTGGCAATGACTACCGCGACTATTCTCTGGCCATCAAAAACGCACTGCTCCTTGGCCTGATGCAGGCCGGTATTCAGGTGAAGGACATCGGCCCAGCCCTCAGCCCAATGGCCTATTTCGCGCAGTTCCATCTGGACGTTCCGGCGGTGGCGATGGTCACCGCCAGCCATAACCCAAACGGCTGGACCGGGGTCAAAATGGGTTTCGACCGCCCGCTGACCCACGGCCCGGATGAGATGTCCGAGCTGCGCGACATTGTGCTGAATGGCGAGACAGTGGCGCGCGAGGGCGGCTCGTATGAATTCGTAGACGGCGTGAAAGAGGCTTATATCGACGATCTGGTGGGTGATTTCAAAATGTCGCGCCCGCTCAAGGTGGTTTGCGCCACGGGCAATGGCACCGCCTCGGCCTTTGCGCCCGAGATTTTTGAGCGGATCGGTGTTGAGGTCGTGCCCAGCCACAACGAACTCGACTACACGTTCCCTAACTACAACCCGAACCCCGAAGCCATGGAGATGTTGCATGACATGGCGGATGCGGTGAAATCCAGCGGTGCCGATCTGGCCTTGGGATTTGACGGTGACGGGGATCGCTGCGGTGTTGTCGATGACGAGGGCGAAGAGATCTTTGCCGACAAGGTCGGTGTCATCATGGCGCGCGATCTGGCCAAGCTGCATCCCGGCGCGACCTTCGTGGCCGACGTGAAATCCACCGGCCTGTTCGCCAGCGACCCGGAACTTCAGGCCCTTGGCGTCAAGGCAGATTACTGGAAAACCGGCCACAGCCATATGAAACGTCGGGTCAAAGAGATCGGAGCCCTCGCGGGGTTTGAGAAATCCGGCCACTACTTCCTCGCCGAGCCTGTTGGGCGCGGATATGACTGCGGGATGCGCGTGGCGGTGGAAATCTGCAAATTGATGGACCGCAACCCGGATCAGAGCATGTCCGACTTGCGAAAAGCTCTGCCCAAAACATGGTCCACCCCGACAATGTCGCCCTACGCCGCCGATACCGAGAAATACGATATCCTTCAGCGTCTGGTGGACAAGCTGGTTGCAAAGGCCGACGCGGGCGATAGCTTCGCGGGCCGGGCGATCAAAGAGGTTGTCACCGTCAACGGGGCCCGGGTCATTCTGGACAATGGCAGCTGGGGTCTGGTGCGGGCCTCGTCGAACACCCCCAATCTGGTGGTTGTCTGCGAAAGCAGTGAAAGCGAAGCAGAGATGCGGGCCATCTTTGCCGATATTGATGCGGTCATCCGGACCGAGCCCGGTGTCGGCGACTACGACCAGACAATCTGAAACCTCGCCAAGGGGCACTCCGGGCGCCCCTTGGCAGCAGGTCAATCGCCGCCGAACAGCTTGAGGAGGCCTTTCTTGGCCTCTTCCTCAACCTTGTCCTTCAAAGCATCCTCGATCTGACCGGTATCTGTGACGGTTGTATCCAACTCGTTTCCAACCTTTTCGAGAACCTTGCTTTTGGCATCGTCCTCCAGATCTTTCAGCTTCCCTTCCGCCGCAGCCTCGATGACTTTGGTCAGGTCCGGGCGGATCGACGGATCGCTCCACGGGCCGACAATGCGAACCGGTACGGAAATCCCGTCGCCGGAATTGGCCCGCAAGGCGATGGGCGTGAACAGATAGTCAATGTCCCGAGCGCCGAGACCGACGCGACCGGTTCCTTCAGCCCGGAAATTGTCGAGTGACATCAACAGATCGTTGTTTGTCAGGTTGCCGCCTTCCATCGTGAAGCTGGCCGTCAGGCTGTTGAACACCGTGGTCCCGCCCGATCCTTCGCCGCGTCCCATCAGCCGGTTCAGATCGAACCCCGAGATCACACCTTGCCCCACGGCGATATTCCCTTTGCCCGACAATGACCGCATGATAGCATCTTCGGTTTGACCAACACCAAGAAACTCCAGCGAACCGGACGCTGTTCCCGTCAAGCGCTTAATATCCCCCAGCGTGGACAGGGCCTGTTGCACGTCGATCCCGTTGGCTTTGAAATTCCCGCCGACGGACAAGCCGTTCCTGTTGTTGGCGACCACCTGCCCGTTCAATTGACCGGAAAACAAACGCGCCGGTTGCATTTTCAGAACGGCGCGCGACCGATCGAGGCTGAGTGTCAGGTCGCTTTCCCCAAAGGTCATGTCCGGAACCGCGATGGATTTTGCTGTCAATCGGATCGACCCGTTCGCAAGCGCCAGTGCTGACGCATCGATTGGGGTTGTCGACCACCCGCCCGTGCCGGAAGACGACGCGGCACCACCGCCCGACCCGCTCTCGATTGTGTCGGCAAATGTAGAAAAATCCAGCTCTCCGGCCCGTAGCCGTGCCGTGATCTGCGGCGGGTTCGAGATCACGATATCGGCCTCACCATCGAAGCGGTTGTGATCCAGAACGGCAGTCATGCCCCGCAATGAAATGCGGCCATCCCGCGTATAGGTCATTTGGCCCGACACATCCGCAACGCGCCCCAACCCGTTCGGAACCGTCACACCCGCCTGCCCGAACGCGGCCAGCATTCTGTCTGTGTCGGTGGTTTTGACTTCGGTCTTGCCGTCTACCTCACCCGCGATGGTGGCACGCCCGTTGAACGCGATTTGCCCGCCGGGGGCCGTCATCGACATCTCCAGCGGTGCAGCAGAGCCCGAGGCGAAGGCGGGCAGGTCGGGCAGTTTCAGATCGACCTGCACGGTACCACCCGGCACCGCCATATTGGCCTCCATCACCATCGGGGCCGTGATATCAGGCCATTGAGCCGACAGGTTGACCTCTTCAAAGTTCCAGGTGGTTGCACCGTTCTCGATGAAAATCAGGCGCGCATTGCTGAGTTCCAGACGCTCCAGCGTAATCGGTCGAGAAGCCGGAGGCACTTCACTGGTCCCGCTGCCCCTGCTGCTGGTCGTGGGCGCTGCTGCGGTAAGCTCCCAATTGCCGCGCCCGTTGGCATATTCCAGCCGCAGAACCGGGCTGTCGGCAAAGACCCGTTTGATCCGGATCTCGCCGGCCCACAGCGCCGCCGCATCCACACCGAAAGACAGGCTTTCGGCGCTCAGCATCGGCTCAGACCCCGCCCAATCGGCATTGCCGAAGGTGACCGGCCCGGTTTCAAGGCCCAGAACCGGCCAGAATGAGATCGAGACATCGCCCGAGAAGGTCAGGTCACGCCCCGTTTCCGCCTTGACCTGTTCGGCCAGAAGCGCGCCCAGTTTGTCGCCGGGCATCAACAAAAGCGCGCCCACAACAAGGCCCACAACGGCCACCAAGATGAACAGGATACGTATCAGCCATTTCATCGAACTGCTCTCCGCCTTTTTTGGGCTTGTGTTTGAGGTATCATTCAAAGCCACGGTCGCATTTGCAAGGGGAACCAATCCAAACTATATGCGGCCGCATGAGTAGCAATCCGCCAAACCTCCGCCCCGATCTTGCCCCGTCTGCCCGGATCACCGATACGCCGCGTTCAGGCCAGCCGACCATTGGTATGGTCTCATTGGGCTGCCCCAAAGCGCTGGTAGACAGCGAGCGCATCCTGACCCGGTTGCGCGCCGAAGGGTACGGCATTTCGCCCGATTATTCCGGGGCCGATGCCGTGATTGTGAACACCTGCGGATTTCTGGACAGCGCCAAGGCCGAATCTCTGGACGCCATCGGCGAGGCTCTGGTCGAAAACGGCAAGGTCATCGTGACCGGCTGTTTGGGGGCCGAGCCAGACTATATCCGGGAACACCACCCGCGTATCATGGCGGTCACCGGCCCGCATCAATACGAGCAGGTTTTGGACGCGGTACATGTGGCGGTGCCGCCTGATCCGGACCCATTCGTTGACCTGTTGCCTGCTAGTTCTGTGCAGCTGACTCCGCGGCACTACAGCTATCTCAAGATCTCTGAGGGCTGTAACCACAAGTGCAAGTTTTGCATAATCCCCGACATGCGCGGCAAGCTTGCCAGCCGTCCGGCCCATGCGGTGCTGCGCGAGGCCGAAAAGCTGGTCGAAAACGGCGTGCGCGAGTTGTTGGTGATCAGTCAGGATACCTCGGCCTATGGGTTGGACCGGAAATACGATGTGAACCCGTGGAAGGACCGCGAGGTGCGCAGCCATATCACAGATCTGGCGCGCGAGTTGGGGCAGCTCGATGCCTGGGTCCGGCTGCACTATGTCTACCCCTACCCGCATGTGCGTGAGTTGATCCCGCTGATGGCGGATGCAGGCTGCAATGTGCTGCCCTATCTGGATATCCCCTTTCAACACGCCCACCCGGACGTGCTGAAGCGCATGGCCCGTCCGGCGGCAGCCGCCAAAACACTCGACGAGATCAAAGCCTGGCGCGAGATCTGCCCGGACATCACTTTGCGCTCGACCTTCATTGTTGGCTACCCGGGCGAGACCGAGGCCGAATTCCAGACCCTGCTGGACTGGATGGACGAGGCGCAATTGGATCGTGTTGGCTGTTTTCAGTACGAAAACGTCGATGGCGCGCGCTCGAACGATCTGCCCGATCATGTGACCCCTGAGGTCAAGCAGGACCGATGGGACCGTTTCATGGAGAAGGCACAGGCTATCTCAGAGGAGAAACTGGAAGCCAAGGTCGGTCAAACCCTTCAGGTCATCGTGGATGAGATAGATGACGAGGCCGCCACCTGCAGAACCAAGGCCGACGCGCCCGAGATTGACGGCAACCTGTTCATTGACGAGGGTTTCGAAACCCTGAAACCCGGAGACCTCGTGACGGTCGAGGTCGATGAAGCGGGTGAGTATGACTTGTGGGGTAAACGGGTTTGAATACCCCTATCTCTATGATCTGAAATCTACAAATCAGTTGAGGCAAGCGTGAGCCGAGTTTATTGGCGCTTGCCCGACAAAGCCGCGATGCTGAACTCAACACTGGTTGGAGGGTTTCATGTTTCGGTTTCCGACAATTTCATCGCATTTCAAAATGATGGCGGTGGCAGCCATGATGTTGGCGCCTCCTGTGGCGGCGCAGCACGTGCATGGCGGCGCGGGCAAGATCTTGTCAGTCGGTGGCAACAAGCTGGTGATTCACAAGCGCAGCAAACACTTTGTTCACCGACATCACTCGGCTCCGGTCCTCGAACACAAGGTCAAACCGGCCAAGCGTGCCCTGCATCCGCGTCGTAAACTGGTTCTCAATCCTCACAGACCGCGGCATCTGAAACACAGATCATTTGGTGTGCGCCACTGGATCCATCGCAAGTTTCGCTAAGCGCTCCACAGCGTTTCAAGCGTAGCTTAAGGCGGTCTAGATCAGGCCGATCAGCGCTACGGCCCAGGCAATCCCAGCGGCAATCGCTGTCAATGCAACAGCCGCGCTCGCAGCATCTTTGGCCTGCCCCGCCAGCGGGTGATGGTCGGTCGAGGTATAGTCGACCGCCCGCTCGATGGCCGTGTTGAACAGCTCGGCCACGAGCACAAGGACGCCCATGACAAGGATCAACGCACGCTCGACCCCGCTGATCGGCAGCCACACGGCCAGCACCGCCGAGATTAGGTTGGCATAGCCCCAAACGCGAAAGGAATACTCCTCCCGCCAGGTGGCGACCAATCCTTGCCAGCTCCATTTGGTGCGGTCCTTTAGGCGGGAAAAGAAATTGAGCATGGGTCCTCGGGCGATTGCTTTCGTGCCGTTCTGAAGGGTTGGCGCCTGCGGTGCAATGGGCAAGAAAAAACCGCCCCAAGGGCGGCATCCACTTCGTTTGATGTGCAGACGGCCCGCATTGGGGCCGCCTGCAAAACCTTTATTGTATCGGGTCACAGACAGTCTGGCCTGCTTCGGTTGTTGCCAGCTGATACCCGCCCGGGCAGCTTGGTGTGCCAGCTTTATCATAGCTCGGCTGAACGTATACTGGGGTCGGTTCTTCCTGCTGCGCACATGCAGTCAGGATCAGAGCAAACGCACCAACGGCGGCAAACTTCAGTTTCATGTCCATCATTCCTTTATTACTTTGCTGATATTGCCCAATTTTCGGGGCCACGACCAGAATACGGGCTGACAAGCAATCTGGCAACAGAATCAATCACAAAACCGTGAAACGCAGCGATTCCATGCCAGCATGACCGGCAAATTGCGACCTACTCGCCAAGACAGGCTACCTTTTTCGAAACATAACCCTAGACTTTTTTCAGATATCAGCCAAAGGACGGAGTAGCCAAATGTC
This sequence comes from Ruegeria sp. B10, assembly GCF_056539825.1. Taxonomy (NCBI): domain Bacteria; kingdom Pseudomonadati; phylum Pseudomonadota; class Alphaproteobacteria; order Rhodobacterales; family Roseobacteraceae; genus Ruegeria; species Ruegeria sp. B10. Next base: position 156,278 of record NZ_JBQFVP010000008.1, on the reverse strand, counting down.
TCAATCGCCGACCATCGCCCAAGACTCGCCCATTCCTGTCGAGGTCGAAGAAGGGAAAAGCTATTTCTGGTGCTCCTGCGGCCAGTCTAAGCGGCAACCTTTCTGCGATGGCTCCCACAAAGGCAGCACGTTCGAGCCGGTCAAATATACCGCCGAGGCCAGCAAAAAGGTGTTCTTCTGCGGGTGCAAACATACGTCCAAGCAACCCCTGTGCGACGGATCGCATTCAAAGCTCTGAAAGGCATTTCAGGTCCTGAGACTTCAGGCCTGTTCAGTTTGCGCGGCCTTGAGCGCGGCAAATTTCGCCCGATTCGGACAGGTCTGCGGTGCGTCTGTGCCCGCGGCCTGCCGATCCATCCATTCGGGGCAATCCTGCGCAGATGAGCACCCCCGGCAGAACTGGATCATCTCGGCCCATTCCTCTTGGCTGATCTTGCCGGACCGATGCGCGTGAACAAGGTCTGCGCCGGTTGTCTGCCCCATGCGCAGGACCAGACGGAAATGGGTCATGATGTTTCCCAGATGCGGCATCCCACTAACCCGCTCTAGGGCATCAGTTTGTGCAGCAAGTCTTTGTTGCGGCAGTATTCAGGGGTCCGGCTTAGAGACGATGCTTGAGCCAACAGCGTTTGGCAATTGTCGGGATTGGGGCAATCGGTGCAGCGCAGTACCGCCTCTGAGAGCTGGTCCAGAGACACATCGCCCCGGATCGTGGCTTCCTCCAGATCGACATCCAGCATGTTTGCCATGTCGTCCACCAAACCGGCATGCAATCGCAGTGATTTCAGGCTGGGCATGTTGCGTCCTTTCCCTGTCGCGCTGTCAAACAGGGTAGCAAGCATGGGCCAAAGGACTTTGATTCAGGTCAAGTTGGGGCGCTGATCCGGTCCAGGTAGGCGCGCGTGGCGTCCTGAACGCGACGAAAGCGGTCTCCGCCCAATTTCTTGCCGCCATACCAGCGGGTGACGATGATCACGTGATTGCGCAGCCCCTCACGCTCCAACATACGTAGGATCACCATGCCAGCGCCGCTTTCGCCATCATCGGCCTTTAGCCCGCCAGTCGGCAAAACCGCCGCCCATGTATTATGCGTGGCCTTGGCATAGCTTTTGTCCGAACGCAGCGCGTCCAGCACCGCGTCAATCTCGGCCCGCGATTCGACATGCGCGCCCGACACCGCGTATTTCGAGCCCCGATCCGTCAGGACGACCCCCATCCGCAGCACATCCGTCATTGGGTCAATCCAAGTTGCCGAGCCGTTTGCTGAACGATCTGCACGCGCTGCGCGTTGGGCGGATGTGTGCTGAGGAACTTGTCAGCGGGATCCGGAATGCGGTCGAAATACTTGGCACCGACCAGAGGGTTATATCCGGCATTATAGGTAATGATGGTACCCAGTTGATCGGCCTCAAGCTCGAAGGTCTGGACATAGGCCTGCACGCCCACTTTAGCACCCAGTTTCTGCGCCTCTTCAATCTCTGCATCGGTGCCGCCACGCAGCCGCGCCAGATCTCCGAATTTCGCGGCGCTGGCGCTTGCGTTTTCGCTTTGACGGGCGATATGACTCAGAACGTGATGCGCCGCCTCATGGCCCATGACAAAGGCCAGTTCATCCGCGTTTTGGGCCGACTGGATCATCGAGCGGGTAAAAATGATCACCGGCTGGTTTTTGTCGTCCAGCGTCTGAAACGCATTGGCCGGAGCTTTGGGGTTCAAGTCTACCAGAATTCGGAAGTCGCAGTTCTGCCCCTTTGAGGTACGCAAACATTGCGCGCGTGCTTCGTCACCGATTGCCTGGCTCACTTCCCGGAAGGTCTCAACAGTCACGGGCGCTTCCGAGGCCTCCCACTCGGCGACGGACTGCTCACGCAGGGTTTCCGCGCTGCATGCTGACAGAAACAGTGCAATCACCAGAAGAATAAGTCGACGCATCAGGTTTCCTTCAAGCGGTCAGGCCTTAAAGGGAACATAGCGCGCGCATGACGGCACGACCATACCCGGATCGCGCCCAAACGGCTTGCATTGCGAGGCGGTCGCGCGCACTCTGAACTCATGTTTTCGATTGAGCATGAATTCGACTCGACGGTGATTACTCTGGTGGATGAAGGCGACAAGCCTTTGAACGAGGACGTTGTCATCAACAGCTTCGCGGAATGCGTGACGTTGGAGCAATTCGATCCCCGCACCGGTGAGGTCCAGAAAATAACACTGTCGCCTGAACAGGTGCGTGATCTGGCAGCCGCGCTGGATCTGCCCGAAGGCGTCTATCAGATTCGCGAAACGCAGGATTAAGGCTCCGATAGCGCGCGCATGGACGGCGACACGCCGATGCCTTAGATATCCCAAATGTAGCCATTCAAACCCCTTTTCCGTAGGCCCCACCGTCCGGCCAGAAAAGACCCAGCGAACTTGTCCTGCCCCTTGAAACCCAAGCCGTGGCAACCAAAATACAAACCGCTGATGTAAAGGAAGTTAACATATGTCCCTGAAAAACCCCGCCGCGCTGGAATTTCTGCAGGTGCGCCGCTCTCGCCCTGCAAAAACGCTGATCGCCCCGGCTCCGACGCGGGATGAGCTGTTGCCGCTGCTGACCGCAGCCGCGCGCAGCCCTGATCATGGCAAGCTTGAGCCTTGGCGGTTCATTGTGTTGGAAAACGGCGCCATGGCGCGTCTGGCCAGCCTGACCGAGGACTGCGGCACCGCTTTGGGCAAAAGCCCCGAAGACATTGCAAAGGCGCGCAGCCAGTTCGACTTGGGACATCTGGCTGTAGCCGTGATCGAGGTTCAGAAACCGTCCGAGAAAATCCCGGCCATCGAACAGACCTATTCGGCGGGCGCGGTCTGTCTGGCGCTGTTGAACGCGGCATTGGCCGCAGGATGGGGCGCCAACTGGCTGTCCGGCTGGCAAACCCATGACCGTGCCTTCTGCCAGAAAGCATTTGGTCTCGCCGACAATGAAAGCGTCGCGGGCTTGATTCACATCGCCACGGAAGGCAGCGCCCCGCCCGAGCGCCCTCGGCCCGATGTTGCCGCCCTGACGGAATGGGTCGCGGAATGATCATCCTCAACGCGTTTTTTGCCGCGCTGGGTCAGATCGGAGACCCAAAATTCCGCTCTGTCCTGTTTCGGGGTATCGGTCTGACGATTCTGTTATTGATCCTCGCCTGCGCGGGCGCGATCTGGTTCATCAATTCACTGTCTGGAAACGAGATATCATTGCCATTTGTCGGCACGGTGTCGTGGTTGAACGACGTGCTGAATTACTCGGGCATTTTTCTGGTGCTGGTGTTGCCGGTATTTCTGATGGTTCCGGTCGCCTCGGCCATCACCTCAATCTTTCTCGAAGACGTGGCACAGGCCGTCGAGGACAAGCATTATCCAACCCTGCCCAAAGCCCCAAGGATACCGATATCCGAGGCCGTCATGGATGGGTTGGGCTTTTTGGGCGTTCTGATCCTGGCCAATATTCTGGCCCTGATCCTCTACGCGATCTTCCCACCCTTCGCACCCTTCATTTTCTGGGCGATGAACGGTTTTCTGCTGGGGCGAGAGTACTTTACGCTGGCGGCGATGCGCCGTTTGGGCCGTGATGGGGCACGTAAGCTACGCGCCAAACACGTCACCGCCATCTGGGCTGCAGGAACGCTGATGGCAATCCCGCTTTCCGTTCCTTTGGTGAACCTGGTGATCCCGATCCTCGGGGCGGCCACGTTCACCCATATCTACCACAAGCTTTCGAACACCTGAGGTCAGCGCGGCTCCAGCTGGTTCAACCAGTCGAAGTCGCGCACCGAAATCGCGCCCGACAGGATGATCCCGGCAATGATCGCCCATAAAACGATCGAAATGCCGGTGGTGATCCACATCTTCTTTTTCATGTGATGCTCTTCCGGCGCACCCGCATGGGTGCCCGGAACGATATCCCCCAGATCGCCCTGCGTCTTGATCCGAATAGGCAGAACGATCAGCAGCGTCATGAACCAGATGACGGCAAACAGAACCAAAGCGGCAGTGATAGTCATGTCAGGCCCTCCGGGCTGGCGTTACACCTGTTCCAACTCGACCAGGCAACCGTTGAAATCTTTGGGGTGCAGGAACAGCACCGGTTTGCCATGGGCACCGATCTTGGGCTCACCCGAACCAAGGACGCGCGCGCCGGTTTCCTTCAAGTGGTCGCGTGCGGCGATGATATCGTCGACCTCGTAGCAGACGTGGTGGATGCCTCCGGCGGGGTTCTTCTCCAGAAACCCGTTGATCGGGCTGTCATCACCCAGTGGGTACAGAAGCTCGATCTTTGTGTTGGGCAGTTCGATGAAGACTACCGTCACTCCATGATCGGGTTCATCCTGAGGCGCCCCCACCTTGGCCCCCAGCGCATTGCGGTATTGATCCGATGCGGCCTCAAGGTCCGGAACGGCGATAGCAACGTGGTTCAGGCGTCCAATCATGATAGTCTCCTCTGTCCTGCGTTGCTTGGGTTATGGGGGCTGCCCGGCCAAAGAACAAGTGCGCCAAATTGCCCGTTAACCCTGTGTTAGCCAGAAGTTCCTAGCGTGAGGCATCTGCTGGATAGGAGAGCTGCCATGGACGATTCGGGACCCTTGACCACCATTGCCACACCCACCGCGACCCGACCGTTGCGGGGACAGACCATTCTGGTTGTTGAAGACAGCCGATATTCCTGCGACGTGATCCGCCTGATGTGCCTGCACAGCGGCGCGAGGATCCGGCGTGCAGATTGCCTGAAATCGGCCCGACGTCACCTGCAGATCTATCGCCCTTCGATCATCGTCGTGGATATGGGGCTGCCGGATGGCTCGGGCGCCGATCTGATTGCCGAACTGACGCAGGCAACCCCTCGGATCGGTGTCATCCTTGGCATGTCCGGCGATGACTGCACCCGCGAACAGGCGATGCAGGCTGGTGCAGATGGATTTCTGGATAAACCAATCAAATCCATGGCCTTCTTTCAAAGAACCATTCTCGAACTGCTGCCCGAAGACCGCCGCCCCAGCGAGCTGCACGCCGTCCGGGATGAGCAGATTCACCCCGACCCCCTCGCCTATCAGGACGACATGGCCCATATCGCCGACGTGCTGGCCGGTCCGAATGATCACCGCACATTGGATTATGCAGCCCAGTTTCTCGGCAGCGTCGCGCGTGAGGCCAATGATCTGGTCTTGATCAAGGCGGCACAGGACCTTGCCGCGTCGCGATCTGAGGGTACGCCGATCACCGCCCGCGCCGCGCAGGTCGCCGGGATCGTTCAGGACAGATTGCAGCAGAAAGAGGCTATCTGAATTGATCACCGCCTATTTCATCACCGCATCCCTGTTGTGTTTGTGGATATACCGACAGGCCCGAAACTCGGCCCGGGCCATCCGGGCGAAACGGGTCGGGATGGCCAATCCTCTGGACTAAAGCGTGGCAGGGTATTCGTTTCGCAGGCACAACCCAAAGCGATCTAGGTCAGGTTTGTTTGATGCGCTGAGCGACACCACCGTCGCGAGAAGGTCACTGGCATATCAAGGGATTGAGGTGGCGAGACAGAACCGAAACACAAACGCAGTCTTGCCCCGGTGATCGACGCGATCAGATGATACGCACTTAAAGCTTTGTTTCACCCCCTCAAAAGCAAACCGCCCGCTTGAAGCGGGCGGAAATTTCTTTATTCCTGCGGGATGATACGAAGCCCCAGCTCCATCAATTGATCCGAGCTTGGATCGGACGGCGCATCCATCATCAAATCTTCGGCGCGTTGGTTCATCGGGAACATCATGACCTCACGAATGTTGGCTTCATCCGCCAGCAGCATCACAATCCGGTCGATGCCCGCAGCACAACCACCGTGTGGCGGCGCGCCATAGTGGAACGCGTTGAACAGGGCGCCAAAGCGGGACTTCACCTCGTCCTCACCATAGCCTGCCAGCTCAAAGGCTTTCAGCATGATTTCCGGCTTGTGGTTCCGGATCGCGCCCGAGACCAGCTCATACCCGTTACAGGCCAGATCGTACTGATAGCCGCGCACGTCCAGAGGATCCCCGTTCAGCGCTTCCATACCGCCCTGCGGCATTGAGAACGGGTTGTGTTCAAAGTCGATCGCACCGGTTTCCTCGTCCTGCTCGTAAATCGGGAAATCCACGATCCAAGCAAAAGCAAAACGATCTTTCTCGGTCAGGCCAAGCTCATCACCGATCACATCACGCGCCTTGCCGGCGACCTTTTCAAAGGCTTTCGGCTTGCCACCCAGGAAGAACGCGGCATCGCCGACGCCCAGACCCAGTTGCTGACGGATCGCCTCGGTGCGCTCGGGACCGATGTTCTTGGCAAGCGGGCCAGCGGCCTCCATCCCTTCGCCCTGATCGCGCCAGAAGATGTAACCCATCCCCGGCAGACCCTCTTTCTGCGCAAAGGCGTTCATACGGTCACAGAACTTACGGCTACCGCCAGTCGGCGCTGGGATGGCGCGAATTTCGGTGCCTTCCTGCTCCAACAGCTTCGCGAAAATCGCGAAGCCAGACCCGCGGAAGTGGTCGGAGACCACTTGCATTTTAATAGGGTTCCGCAGATCGGGCTTGTCGCTACCGTACCACAGGGCCGCATCCTTATAGGAAATCTGCGGCCAGTCCTGATCCACCTTACGGCCGCCACCGAACTCCTCGAACACGCCAGTCAGAACGGGCTGGATCGTGTCGAACACGTCCTGCTGTTCAACAAAGGACATCTCGAGGTCGAGCTGGTAGAAATCGGTCGGCGAACGATCCGCACGCGGGTCTTCGTCGCGGAAGCACGGCGCGATCTGGAAATACTTGTCGAAGCCCGACACCATGATCAGCTGTTTGAACTGCTGAGGCGCTTGAGGCAGCGCATAGAACTTCCCTGGATGCAGACGCGAGGGCACAAGGAAGTCGCGCGCGCCTTCGGGCGAAGAGGCGGTGATAATCGGCGTCTGATATTCGCGGAAACCCTGATCCCACATGCGGCGACGCATCGAGGCCACAACGTCCGAGCGCAGTGTCATGTTCTGCTGCATCGCTTCACGGCGCAGGTCGAGGTAACGATAGCGCAGGCGTGTTTCCTCGGGGTATTCCTGATCGCCGAAGACCATCAAAGGCAGTTCGTCGGCGGCACCCAGAACCTCAAGCTCACGCACGTAAACTTCGATCTCGCCAGTCGGCAGTTTCGGGTTCACCAAATCGGCGTCACGCGCTTTAACAGTGCCGTCGATGCGGATACACCATTCCGAGCGCACTTTCTCAAGCTCGGCAAAAGCCGCGCTGTCACCATCGCACAGCACCTGGGTCACACCGAAATGGTCGCGCAGGTCGATGAACAGCACGCCGCCATGATCTCGGACACGATGCACCCAACCGGACAGGCGGACGGTTTCACCGACATTGGCGGCGGTCAGAGCGGCGCAGGTGTGGCTGCGATAGGCGTGCATGGAATATCCCTTCGGGCGCAGAATTCGTCGCGCCGATACACCCTGTCAGGCTTGGAAAGTCAAGGCAGGTCGCGCCGTCAAAACGGCCTTTGAACATTGCCGGAATAGAAATACACGCCCAGACCCACGGCAAAGATGATATTCCCCGCAATCGCGTGCAGCAGCACCGCGTAGAAGAAGGACCCTCGTTTGCGATAGGCCCAGCTGAACAGCAGGCCGCCAACAAAAGTCATGACGGCGACGATCCAGCTCCAATACATCAGATGGGCGAAGGAAAAGATGGCCGCGTTCAGGAGGTCGGCCTTGCGGCCTTCAGGCAGGATCCCATGGTAGCGGCGGTAAAACAGCGGACGGAACAACAGCTCTTGCGGTAGCGCAGACAGTAGCGGATAGCCGACCCAGATAAAGGCCAGCATCTCGGGCTGGCGTATCAAAAGGGAAAAGGCGGCGTCCGGGCGGGTTAGGTAGATCAGCGCCGTGCAAAACAGTGCTGTAATTGCCGTGAACGCGACCAGTTCACGGACCGACCAGTTTGCCCAATTGTAGCGAAGTTCGGCCCATTGGAAGCCCGGCGTGGCATGCAAAAGGACTACGCCCAGCCCAGTGAATGCAAACAAAGCCGGGAACATCCAGTTGGGCGGAAACAGGACTGCAATCAGCAGAGGGACCGCAACGAAGAACGCACCGAATTCAAGCCGCAGACGCCCAATCGCCACCAGGCGGTGATCCAACGCGCTGTCGTTGCTCATAGCGCCACCATATTTGCGGGGATTAGACCGCGCAGAGAGTTGCCCATATAAATCGCCTTGGCGGAACTCAGATCATTCATGGTTAGAACGGCCTCGGTCCAACCCTCCTCCAACAGCTGCTCGCGCAGAATGCCCGGCAAAAGACCGCAGGACACAGGAGGAGTAAGCCTGCGCCCGTCCGGCATTTCAACGAACAGATTGGTGATGGTTCCTTCGCATAGTTCTTCCGTTTCGTTGAGGAACAACACCTCATCAACGCCATCCGGCAGCGAAGCTCGCGCCGAGTCATAGACTACGCGGCGCGTGGTTTTGTGCCGCAACCATATATCGTCTGAATTCAGCCGGATCTGAGCAATCCCCAACCGCCAGATCTCAGGATTGCCAGCTAAAGCGGCAGTGGTCAGGTCAAAGCCCCCGCCGACATCCATGGTCAACCTGCACCGTAAGGGGGTATCGCTGGTAACGCCGGAAAAAATCGCAAGCGCCGCATTGCGGTCGAAAGGCAGCGCCAGAGCCTTTGCCGTGCGCGCCATGCGGTTCAGATGCCTGTCACGCCGCAAAAAACCCTGATCGGGGTGAAAGCCCAGCGTTTCGATCAGGCGGAAATCAGGCTCAACTGGTGGGCGAAGCGGGCTTTCCATAGGGCTTCCTCGTATTCAGATGGGGCTGTGCTGTCCCAAACCACGCCGCCGCCGACATTCAGGGTGGCGTTTCCATCGTCCATCATCAGTGTGCGGATGGCGACGTTGAATTCCGACCGGCCATCCGGCGCGGCCCAGCCGATGGTTCCGCAATAGATATCACGCGCCCAGGGCTCCAGCTCGGACAGGATCTCCATCGCACGGATCTTGGGCGCGCCGGTGATGGAACCACAAGGGAACAGAGCCGTCATGATATCGGACAACCCGGCCCCGACCTGCAGCTGCGCCCGCACCAGTGAGACCATCTGATGCACTGTGGCATAGGTTTCGACCTTGAAGAGCTCCGGCACGTGAACCGAACCGGGCAGCGCCACGCGGCTGATATCGTTGCGCAGCAGGTCTACGATCATCAGGTTCTCGGCCCGGTTCTTCTCATCCGACGACAAGAAATTGCGGCGGCGGGCGTCTTCGGCCATGTCCTCGCTGCGCGGTTGGGTGCCCTTCATAGGCCGCGTTTCGATCCGACCGGTTTCATCCGTGCGGAAGAACAGCTCGGGCGAGCGGCTGAGAAGGTCCGGCAAACCGTCCTGTTGAACCAGCGCTCCGTGGCCGACCGGTTGGCTGGATGTCAGCGCCGCGTACAGCGCCGCGCTATCCCCATCGACCGTTAGATCAATCGGGAAGGTCAGGTTCGCCTGATAGATATCCCCTGCCCCGATAGCATCATGCACCGCCTGAAAGGCCTGACTGTAGCGGATCTCATCCCAACGCGGCTGAAACGCGGATACGCCGCCTTGGGCTTTGGGTAGCGCGCTTTGCTCCGGCGCGTCGTAAACACCGAAACACAGCAGCGGCAGCTTTCGGTCATTCGGCAGCAGTCCACGCAGCCGAGGTTCCAGCACATAGCCCAGCTCATAGCTGGCGTAACCGGCCAGCCAACTACCCGCCGCGCGCGCGTCATCGAGGGCCGCCAACGCCTGTGGCACCTCGTCCGCGGCATCCGCCCGGATGATGTGGGATGGCCGGTCGAACCGGGTTCCCGGACCGGCAGGTCCCTGATCAAAACGAATACGCAAGTGCATCCTCATAAGCCGTGATGCGCGATATAGAGAATACTCTGCCAAGGGAAAGGGGGGAAAGCGGCAATTTCACCTCTGTTCCCGATACCTCTTGCACCTTTTCGCGCGGTCCCTATAACGCAGGACAATTTGGGCGCTGGGGCGGTGCCCTGACTCGCTGACAATCGAAGGAACAAGGCCATGCCGAGAAGAACCGACATCCAGTCGATCATGATCATTGGGGCGGGTCCCATTGTTATCGGACAAGCCTGCGAGTTTGACTATTCCGGCGCTCAGGCCTGTAAGGCGCTGCGCGAGGAAGGGTACCGGGTCATTCTGGTGAACTCGAACCCCGCGACGATCATGACCGATCCGGGTCTGGCCGATGCCACTTATATTGAGCCGATCACCCCCGAAGTGGTCGCCAAGATCATCGAGAAGGAGCGCCCCGATGCCCTGCTGCCCACCATGGGTGGTCAGACCGGCCTGAACACCTCGCTCGCGTTGGAAGAGATGGGTGTGCTGGACAAGTTCGGCGTCGAGATGATCGGCGCCAAGCGCGACGCCATCGAAATGGCCGAAGACCGCGCCCTGTTCCGCGAGGCGATGGACCGGCTGGGTCTTGAAAACCCCAAGGCAACCATCGTGACCGCCCCCAAGCGCGAAGACGGCTCCACCGATCTGGATGCTGGCGTGCAGATGGCACTGGATGAGCTGGAAGAGATCGGCTTGCCCGCCATCATCCGCCCTGCATTTACACTGGGCGGCACCGGCGGTGGCGTTGCCTATAACCGAGAGGATTATATCCATTTCTGCCGCTCGGGCATGGATGCCTCGCCGGTGAACCAGATTCTGGTCGATGAAAGCCTGCTGGGCTGGAAAGAATACGAGATGGAGGTAGTGCGTGACACTGCTGACAACGCCATCATCGTCTGCTCGATTGAAAACGTCGATCCGATGGGCGTACACACCGGCGACTCGATCACCGTGGCCCCGGCCCTGACGCTGACCGACAAAGAATATCAAATCATGCGCAACGGCTCGATCGCTGTTCTACGCGAGATCGGGGTTGAGACCGGTGGCTCGAACGTACAGTGGGCGATCAACCCTGAAGATGGCCGCATGGTCGTCATCGAGATGAACCCACGGGTATCGCGCTCGTCCGCTCTGGCGTCCAAGGCAACAGGTTTCCCGATTGCCAAGATCGCCGCCAAGCTGGCCGTCGGCTACACGCTGGACGAGTTGGACAACGACATCACCAAGGTCACGCCCGCCTCGTTCGAGCCGACCATCGACTATGTCGTCACCAAGATCCCGAAATTCGCCTTCGAGAAGTTCCCGGGCTCGGAACCCTACCTGACCACCGCGATGAAGTCAGTGGGTGAGGCCATGTCCATCGGCCGCACCATCCACGAATCGATGCAAAAGGCTCTGGCCTCGATGGAATCGGGCCTGACCGGCTTTGATGAAATCGAAATACCCGGCCTGAACGTCGGCGTTTGGGAAGAGACCGACGACAAGGCTACCGTGATCAAAGCGATCAGCCAGCAGACCCCAGACCGCCTGCGCACCATCGCGCAGGCCATGCGTCACGGTCTGTCCGACGATGAGATTTTCGGCGTTACCAAGTTCGACCCGTGGTTCCTCGCCCGCATCCGCGAGATCATCGAGGCCGAGCGCCAGGTCCGCAAAGACGGCCTGCCGGTCACCGAGGACGGCATCCGAAAACTGAAAATGCTGGGCTTCACCGACGCACGTCTGGGCAACCTGACTGGCCGTGACGAAGACAACGTCCGCCGCGCCCGCCGCAATCTGGGCGTAAAGGCCGTGTTCAAACGCATTGACACCTGCGCCGCCGAATTCGAAGCGCAGACACCTTATATGTACTCGACCTACGAAGCTCCGATGATGGGTGAAGTCGAGTGTGAGGCACGTCCAAGCGACCGCAAAAAGGTCGTCATCCTCGGCGGTGGTCCGAACCGGATCGGTCAGGGCATCGAGTTCGACTATTGCTGCTGTCACGCCTGCTTTGCGCTGACCGACGCGGGTTATGAGACCATCATGGTCAACTGCAACCCTGAGACGGTCTCGACCGACTATGACACCTCGGACCGTCTGTATTTTGAGCCGCTGACTTTTGAGCACGTCATGGAAATTCTGACGAAAGAGCAGGAAAACGGCACGCTGCACGGTGTGATCGTTCAGTTCGGCGGCCAGACTCCGCTGAAACTGGCGAACACGCTTGAGGCCGAAGGCATTCCGATCCTCGGCACCACGCCAGACGCGATCGACCTGGCCGAAGACCGGGAACGCTTCCAGGCGCTGGTCAACGAGCTGGGCCTGAAGCAGCCGAAAAACCGCATCGCTTCGACCGATGAACAGGCGCTTGAGATCGCCGAAGAGATCGGATTCCCGCTGGTGATCCGCCCCTCTTACGTTCTGGGCGGCCGCGCGATGGAGATCGTGCGCGATATGGATCAGCTGCGGCGCTACATCAACGAGGCTGTTGTGGTCTCGGGCGACAGCCCGGTTCTGCTGGACAGCTATCTGGCGGGTGCGGTGGAACTGGACGTCGATGCTCTGTGCGATGGCACTGACGTTCACGTTGCAGGCATCATGCAACACATCGAAGAGGCAGGCGTTCACTCGGGTGACTCGGCCTGTTCGCTCCCGCCCTATTCGCTTTCGAAAGAGATCATCGAGCAGATCAAAGAACAGGCGTTCAAACTGGCCAAAGCGTTGAACGTGGTCGGCCTGATGAACGTTCAGTTCGCAATCAAGGATGGTGAGATCTACCTGATCGAAGTAAACCCGCGCGCCTCGCGTACCGTTCCCTTCGTCGCCAAAGCCACCGACAGCGCGATTGCGTCCATCGCAGCGAGGGTCATGGCGGGTGAGAAACTGGCGGACTTCCCGAAACGCCCGCCCTACAAGACAGTCGACGACAGCAAGATCGCCGACCAGATGACACTGGCCGACCCGGACATGCCGTGGTTCTCGGTCAAAGAGGCCGTGCTGCCCTTCGCACGCTTCCCTGGCGTCGACACCATTCTGGGCCCGGAAATGCGTTCGACTGGTGAGGTCATGGGCTGGGATCGCGACTTCCCGCGCGCATTCCTGAAGGCACAGATAGGCGCTGGCATGGTGCTGCCCACATCCGGCCGCGCATTCATCTCGATCAAGGATGCAGACAAAGGGCCGGACATGTTGGAGGCCGCGCGCGTTCTGGTCGATCAGGGCTTCGAACTGGTCGCCACACGCGGCACGCAAGCGTGGCTGGACGCGCAGGGCGTACCTTGCGATGTGGTCAACAAGGTCTATGAGGGTCGCCCAGATGTGACTGACCTGATGAAAGACGGCGGTGTTCAGCTAGTGATGAACTCGACCGAAGGCGCACAGGCGGTGGAAGACAGCCGATCGATCCGTTCAATCGCTCTCTATGACAAGATCCCCTATTTCACCACCGCTGCCGCCAGCTACGCCGCAGCGTTGGCGATCAAGGCGCAGGCTGAAGGTGACGTCGAGGTGAAATCGTTGCAGGGTTGACCTGCAGCACCAAGGAAAAAGCAAAACCCCCGGTCGTTGACCGGGGGTTTTTCATTTAAGTAGCAACCGCTTGCCGTTTCTCATCTCGCTGGAAGAACAGCAGGTAGAAGACCGGGGCCGCGACCATGGTCAGGACCGTGGCAAAAGCCAATCCGCCCATGATGGTGACCGCCATCGAGACAAAGAAAGCGTCGGTCAGCAGCGGGGCCATCCCAAGGATCGTTGTAATCGCAGCCAGCATGACCGGCCGCAGACGCGATACGGAGGCTTCGATGATCGACTCCTGCAGGGGTTTGCCCGTTGCTCGGACCAGATCAATCTCTTCGACCAAAACGATACCATTCTTGATCAGCATCCCCGACAGGCTGAGCAAACCCAGAAGCGCCGTAAAGGTGAACGGCAGCCCGGTGCCCAGCAAACCGATGACCACACCGTTCACCGACATGGGCACCAACAGCCAGATGATGACCGGCTGGCGGATCGCATTGAACAAAAGGACCGAGATCAGCACCATGATCAACAGGCTCAGTGGCAATTGCCTACCAAGGCTTTCCTGGGCATCGCCCGAGTCCTCGAACTCACCGCCCCATTCCATACGATAGCCGGGTGGCAGATCCATCTCTTCGATGGTTGCGCGTACCTCGGAATGCACCTGAGCGGCGGTCACGTCCGGCGGGATATCTGCGCCAACGGTGATGGTAAGCACTCGGTTGCGCCGGTGGACCTCGGTGTTGAGCAGCTGGTATTCGAACCCATCCACCATCTGTTCGATGGGTACGAATTGACCTGACTGATCGGAATACACGACCTGATCGACAATCGAATAGTCACCCTCTGCAGGGCGGCGCAGAATAATCGGGATCAGGCGGTCGCGCTCGCGCAGGACGCCACCGGTGATGCCGTCGGTCGAGAATTGCAGCGTGGCCGCAATATCTTCACGCGAAACACCGGCTGTCTGCGCGCGTTCGGTTGCGTAGATCGGTTGAACCGCCAGTTCTTTTTCGCGCCAGTCATGATGGACGTTGAGTGCGTTCGGCGTAGCAGCCGCCATGCGTTGAACTGCTTCGTCCGCCAACTGCCGCAGCACGGCTGGGTCGCTACCCGAGAAGCGGGCTTGGATCGGGGTGCCTCCACCCGGACCAAAAACCAGACGTTTGGTGCGAAACTCGCTTTCAGGGAACTGAGCCACCCCAAAGGCCTCAAGCTCGGCCTGCAGCACTGGGATATCCTCAAGCGTTTCCGTCCGAATGATCATGTGACCGTAGCTTGGGTTCGGGTCCTCTGCGCTATAGGTCAGCATGAAGCGGGTCGCACCCTGCCCGACAAATGTGGTGACGGACACCACATCGTCACGTTCGGCCAGCCAATCCTCGACCACTGCCATATCCGCAGAGGTACGTGAGATTGGTGTGCCCTGAGGCAGTTTGTAGTGGACAAAGAACAACGGCGTATTCGAGTCCGGAAAGAATTGCTGCTTCATAAGGCCGAAGCCCGCATAACAGGCCACCGTCACAGCGATCAGTCCGGCCACGACGAGCCAGCGGAACCGCAACGCCCAGCGCAGGATCGCGCCGTAAACGCGGAACAGAAGGTTGCCATAGGCGTCAACTTCACCCTCTTTGCCCTGCTTGAAGAAGTAATGCGCCAACATCGGTGTTACTGTGATTGCCAGAACCCAGCTGAGCAGTAATGAGATCCCGATAACTGCAAAGAGCGAGAACAGGAACTCTCCGGTCGCGTCGGGGCTGAGACCGATGCCCGCAAAGGCCATGATGCCGATGACCGTTGCGCCCAGCAGTGGGATCTGCGTTTTCGACGCCACCTCATCCGCCGCATCGCGCGAGGATTTACCGCGCAACATCGCGATCTGCATGCCTTCGGCCACCACGATGGCATTATCCACCAGCATCCCCATCGCAATGATCAGGGCACCCAGCGAGATCCGCTCCATTTCAATCGAGAACAGCGCCATGAACAGCAGCGTCCCGACAACGGTGAGCAGCAACGTCGACCCGACTACAATGGCAGCGCGCCATCCCATAAAGAGGCCCAGAACAGCGACCACGATGATCACCGACATGGCGAGGTTCACAAGAAAGTCGTTCGAGGCTTGCTCGACCACCACGTGTTGCTGGTAGATGGGCAGAATTTCAACGCCAAACGGAATTTGCGTGTCCAGCTCCGCGAATTTTGCATCGGCGCGCTTGCCGACTTCGACGATGTTCTCGGCGGCTAAACCGGCAATGCCAAGCGTAAAGGCCTCGGTCCCATCGAAACGGATCATGATATCCGGGTCGGTCTGACGGGCGCGGTAAACGTTGGACATGTCAAACAGGTTGATCACCTGCCCTTGCGAGCCGACCGACAACCCGGCGATGGCCGACACACTATCCGAGCCTTCGGCTGTCAAAATGGTGGTGCGGTCGTTCTCGGACCGAACCGAGCCGGAGGAGTTGACCGAATCCGCGTTAGCAATTGCCTCGTTGATGGCTTGGATGGGGACATTCTGATTCACCGAGATAGACAGATCCGGTTCGATGAAGATCGCTTCTTGCGGCAGGCCCTGCACCTCGACATCAGCAACGCCGTCGACGGTCAACAACTCACGCCTCAGAAACGTCGCCAGTTCGTGCTTTTCTGCATCCGAAAATCCCTCGGCGGTAACTGCGTAGAACAAGCCGAACACGTCGCCGAAACCATCATTGACGTAGGGCTGATTTACACCGGATGGCAGGCCCCGCGCCGCATCACGCACCTTGGCGCGCAGGCGGGTCCAGATTGCGGGCAACTCGCTGCCGTCGTAGGTGGATTTAATCTCAACCTCGATCAGAGACTGCCCCGGCTGATTCAACGAGGTGATCGTATCCACTTCGCCCATTTGCTGGATCGCCGATTCCAGAGGCTCAGAGACTTCCAGCGCCACCTGCTCGGCCGTAGCGCCGGGGTATTGCGTGACGATCACTGCGTTTTTGATTGTAAAAGCCGGGTCCTCCAGGCGCCCTAGGGAAAGGAAGCCCCAAATACCACCAAACAAGGCGATCAGGATGATCAGCCACGTGTATAGCGGTCGGTCGATCGATGCGCGTGCAATTCTCATCAGCCCGCCCCTCAGTTCGAGAAGCCGGTGAAACGGCGCACGCTCTGGCCGTCCGTCAACGCCGAACCGCCCGCGACAACAACCTCATCGCCGTCTGACAAGCCAGTCAGAACACGGACTTCACCGGTCTGCGTTGGTTCGATGGTTACGGGTGCAAGGCGTACCGTGCCCTCGTCTGCGCCAGCCGGAGAAAAGACCATCACGCCCAGCGCGCTATCCGCGCCAGCGACGATTGCTGATGCCGGTAGAACGATTCCCGTGCGGCCATCCCTGACATGCACGTTCACCGACACGGACGAACCGGGCAGAATCTGCAGCCCCTCAGGCGGGGTCAGACCGAACTGAATGCGGAAGGTCTGCCCAACGCTCGAAGTCTCGGCGTCGAACTCACGGATTTCCAGCGGGAAGACTTCATCGCTTACGGGGAATTTGGCCGTGATCGTGATGTCATCCTGCTGACCCGAGCGTTGGAACAGGATCTCGGGGACGTCAACCTCGATCCGCAGTTCCGACATGTCGTGAATGCGCACGATCGGAGTTCCCGCCGACACGGTGGTAAAGGCCTCAACTGCGCGGCTTGACACAAGCGCGTCAAACGGGGCCGTCAGTGTTGCGTGTTCCAGCTCGTATTCCGCGTCGCGTACGGCGATAGCGGCCAGTTGCGCTTCGGTTTCGGAATCATCGACCGCCACTTGGCTGGCCGTAGTGCCGCGCAGCCGCGACAGGCGCGCGACGGTGCGGTCGGCCTGTTCTTTCTGCAGGCGGGCGCGATCCAGCCTGAGTTCAAATGGCTCCTGATCCAGACGGGCAATCAGACCGTCCTTTGGGATGACGAACCCCTCGGTGACGGGCATCTCGACAATCTGCCCCGGAACCTGAAAGGCCAAATCAACGGTCTGACGCGCAGCAACGCGGCCGAAAAACTGCCGTGTGAAACCCGGAGCCGTTTCCTGCACCTGCATTAGCTTGACCGGTTTCGCGGTCTCTTGCGCGACAAGCGGCGTCGCCAAAACGGCCAACAGAAGGCCCAGAGAAGTCAGCTGTTTCATTTCTTCAATCCCTCGGGAATTCCCGTTTTCAGTACGTTGTCACGAATCTTGCTCGCCATCCGGGCGAACTCGGCTGTTTCTTCTGCATTCAGGCCAGAGGCCTTGTGAAACAGATCTCCGGCTGCTGACACCAACATATCTCGCGCGCTCTCGCCTTGTTCGGTCAGCACAAGCAACCAGGCACGGCGATCATTGGGATCGCGCTGGCGTGCCAGATAGCCAGCTTCTTCCAGAGTATCCGCAGTGGCCGTAATGGTGGAGGGTACGCTCAGCATGTCAGCCGCCAGAACACCCATTCGCTTGGGTTCATCCAGCTTGATCAGCATGTGGCATTCCGGGTGGCTCAGGTCTGTTTCGATGGTGTCGAAGGTCTCTTCGAGTTTCCAGTAGAGGGCATAGACGCCCATGATTGCCTGAATTTCAGGGCTCAGGCGGCCAAGCCTGTCGCTGATACTGTCTGACATTGAAGAGACTCCGAGACGTCGTTGCAGGTCATATACTTCAAATTGTGAACTATTCAATAACTGAAGTGGAGAATCACCCTCCGGCCTAGCTTCCCTCGGGTAACCAAGACTTGATCAAATGCCCCTGTGACTGCATTTTGAGCAAACCCTAAAAGTTCAGGACTTGCCATGTATATCCCTGCAATCACCGGTACAGGCGTTTTCACGCCGGAAAACGTCATCACCAATGCCGAGCTGGTGCGAGCCTTCAACGCCTATGCCGACAAGGTGAATGCAGAGAACGCCCAGGCCATCGAAGCCGGACAGATGGAGCCGATGCAGCACTCCTCTGAGGAGTTCATCGTCAAGGCGTCCGGCATCGAAAACCGCTATGTGATGGATAAATCCGGCGTGCTGGACCCCGACACTATGTACCCCGCTTTGCGCCAGCGCAGCGATGACGAGCCGGGGATCATGACCGAAATGGCGGTTGATGCCTGCAAAAAGGCGCTGGCGCAGGCTGGTCGGACAGCGGCAGATGTCGATCTGGTGATCTGCGCGGCCTCGAACCACGAACGGGCCTACCCAGCCATTGCCATCGAGATACAGCAGGCCCTGGGCATTAATGGCTTTGGGTTTGACATGAATGTCGCGTGTTCCTCGGCCACGTTTGGCATTCAGGCGGCGGCGGATATGGTGCGGTCGGGCTCGGTGCGGTCAGCATTGGTGGTGAACCCCGAGATATGCTCTGGCCATCTGGAATGGCGCGACCGGGATTGTCATTTCATCTTCGGCGATGTGGCCACGGCCACCTTGATCGAACGAATCGAAGACGCGCAAGGCCCGCATTTTGAGGTCCTGTCGACCCGCTGCGCCACCAGTTTCTCGAACAATATCCGCAACAATAACGGCTTTCTACGCCGCTCGCGCCCTGATGGGATGATCGACCGGCGCGACATGCAGTTCATGCAGAACGGGCGCAAGGTCTTCAAGGAAGTGCTTCCCATGGTCAGCCAGCATATCAGCGACCACATGGAGGCCGAAGGCATCGGCAGCGACGACCTGACACGCCTGTGGCTGCATCAGGCCAACAAAACCATGAACGATTTCATCGGTAAGAAGGTCCTTGGACGTGTGCCCGAGGCGGGTGAGCAACCCAACATCCTGCAGGACTATGCAAACAC
Source organism: Ruegeria sp. B10 (assembly GCF_056539825.1). Lineage (NCBI taxonomy): Bacteria > Pseudomonadati > Pseudomonadota > Alphaproteobacteria > Rhodobacterales > Roseobacteraceae > Ruegeria > Ruegeria sp. B10. The sequence goes on along the minus strand of NZ_JBQFVP010000008.1, from coordinate 137,067 downwards.
GTCCTCAGCCGGGTCGATTATCGCCTTCTCCAAATATTCGGACGATCTTGAGGACGGGGATATCGGGCTGATCTGCTCGTTCGGGGCGGGGTATTCGGTGGGGTCCGTAATTGTGAAACGGAAATCCTGATCTGACACTGTATAGTAGAAGCCGTCAGGTGGCGGTGCAAAAAGCACGTTCTAACAACGACCGCCCAAAGGCGCCTGGTGCCAACTCTTAACTGACGCTCTCTTCTTCGAGATGCAGTTTCATCTCGATCAGTACCTGCTGCAAAAGGCTGGTTTCCTTCAGCAGGCGCTTGGCTTCGTTGACGGTAATGATCCCGTCTTCGATGGCCGCCTGATACTCGGTCATCAGCATGGCGAAACGCTGGCTCAGGGCGATGACATCCGCGTTTACGCCACCTGTGCGCGGGGAATCCGTGTTGCGATCCCCGTAGGACAAGGTGATGTTCTTAAGGTCCGCCAGCGCCGAAGTGACATGCGGATAGTTGGCAGCGTTCTCTAGCCGCGCCACCGCGTCAACGGGCATGAACCGATCCGCGTGTTCCGAGTTGTCCGAATAGTAGCGGCCGAGCGTTGCCTTTGATTTGCCTGTGATCTCGCACGCGGCTTCGATCCCGACATCTTTCACCAAGGCTTCGGTGTGTTTCTTAAGATAGGCCCCGATATCTGCCATAGTTCTACCTTTGCTACCTGCACGCGCCGCCCCTTCTGTCCGTTTTGGGGGAAAGCACAGGGAAATTTCCCATAACCGAGTCATAATTGAAATGCCATAAATTGACTATCCCTCAGATATGCGAGGGTTTTGTGAGTGAGTGGCGGCCGTTCAGTGCCGGTAATGAGTAATCGTGAGGCAATATTGTTCAGCCTCACTCCGTTTTGGTCACATGTTGACCGATGGCGTCGCTGTTGCATGCGCAAGGTTCCATCCCCAAAGAGCATCTGCTCGGCCTCTGCAATGGTAACGGCGACGTCGCTTCCCCCTGCTCGATTGATGGCTTGTTCGATTGGCTTCCGCGCTTTAGACCCGCCGCATGGCAAAACTGTATTTCAACTACTCGACGATGAATGCGGGCAAATCGACCGTATTGCTGCAGGCCTCGCACAACTACCGTGAGCGCGGCATGAAGACCTATCTGATGACCGCCGCTGTGGACGGGCGCGCCGGTGTGGGGCGGATCGCCTCGCGTATCGGGATCTCCGAAGAGGCCGACACCTTCCGCCCGGAGGATGACGTTTTTGCCATGATCGAAACGCGCCAGAAGGCCGATCAGATCGCCTGTGTCTTTGTGGATGAGGCACAGTTCCTGTCCGAGGATCAGGTCTGGCAACTGGCCCGCGCCGTGGATGACCTGAAGCTCCCAGTGCTGGCTTATGGCTTAAGGGTAGATTTCCAGGGCAAACTCTTCCCCGGTTCAGCCGCCCTGCTGGCCTTGGCCGATGAGATGCGCGAGGTCCGCACCATCTGCGAATGCGGACGCAAAGCCACCATGGTGATTCGGCAGGACGAGAGCGGCCGCGCCATCACCGAGGGTGCCCAGGTCCAGATTGGCGGGAACGAGACCTATGTCTCGCTCTGCCGTAAACACTGGCGCGAGGCAGTCGGCGACTAGACCGGATTCGGCAAGTCGCGCCCGGCGACAAAGGCGGCCACATTGTCCAAAGCCATATGCCCCATGCCGGTTCGCACCTCTTCGGTGGCAGTGCCAAGATGCGGCAGCAGGGTGACGTTCTGCATCTCGCGCAGTGCTTGCGGCACAGCCGGCTCGAACTCGTAAACATCCAGCCCGGCCCCTGCGATCTGTCCCGCTTGCAGCGCGCTGATCAGAGCGGCCTCATCCACCACTTCACCCCGTGCGATATTCACCAGAATGCTCGAGGGCTTCATAGCCTCGAGCACTGCGGCGTTGATCAGATGGCGTGTCTCAGTCCCGCCCGGAACGGCCAGAACAAGAAAATCGACCGAGGCCGCAAGTACCGAGAGATCGGGGATGAACTCGGCCTCAAAATCAAGCTGCTTGGTACTGCGGGATTGGTACGCGACCCGCATGCCGAACCCGAAGTGACAGCGCCGCGCGATGGCTTGGCCGATGCGGCCCATGCCGACGATGCCCACCCGCTTGCCGGTGACATGATGCCCCAGCATCTGCGTGGGATGCCAACCCTGCCATTTATCAGCCCGCACCAGACGCTCCCCCTCACCCGCGCGCCGCGCGGTCGAAAGGAGCAAGGTCATGGCGATATCAGCGGTCGCATCTGTGACCGCGCCGGGCGTGTTGGTGACAGCGATGCCCAAGGCGCGCGCGGCCTCGACATTGATGTGATTGTAGCCGACGCCGAAATTGGCCAACAGCTTGCAGCGCGGCTCAGGCACTTTGGCGAAGATCTCGGCCGAGAACAGGTCGCCCAGAGTGGGCACAACCACGTCGTAGTCCTGCAACGCCCGCACCATCTCACCCTCGGAAAGCGGAGTGGTTGCGGGGCGAATCTCGACATCGAACTCGGCAGCGGCCCGTGCTTCGACCGCCGGTGTCATCGGGCGCGTGATCCATAGCTTCATCAGTGCATCCTTCCGCCAACGGGGACTTTGCCATCCGGGCCAATCAACACGATCTCACCGTTTTTATCCGGCAAACCCAGCACCAGAACCTCGGACATGAACTTTCCGATCTGGCGCGGCGGGAAATTCACAACGGCCATCACCTGCTTGCCGATCAGAGTAGACGGGTCGTAATGCGCTGTGATCTGGGCCGAGGTTTTGCGCTCGCCAATCTCGTCGCCGAAATCGATCCACATCTTGATGGCGGGCTTGCGGGCTTCGGGATAGGGCTCGGCGCGGATGACCTCACCGACGCGGATGTCGACCTTCAGGAAGTCGTCGAAGGAAATCTCACTCACGGCCCAACTCCTTGGAACGGTCGGTCGCGGCCTTGACGGCCCGGTGCAGCAGGTTCGGGAAACCCTCTGCTTCATGCATCAGAACCTCTAGCGCGGCCTGTGTCGTGCCATTGGGCGAAGTCACATTGACCCGCAGTTGGGAGGGGTCTTCCTCGGCGGCCATGGCTAAGGCACCGGCGCCTGCAACCGTGGATTTCGCCAATCTCATGGCCATCTCATGCGGCAGACCCTGCGCCTGCCCTGCGGCGGCCAGCGTTTCGATCAGGTGGAACACATAGGCGGGGCCAGAGCCGCTGACGCCCGTGACCGCATCTATCTGAGCCTCGTCCGACAGGCGCACGGTTTCACCAATCGCAGACAGCAGGTTTTCCGCGAGGTCCAAATCGTCATCTGACACATGTGCGTTGCCGATCATCGCCGTGATACCCTGACGGATCGCCGCCGGTGTGTTCGGCATTGCCCGTACAATCGGTGTGCCTTCGCCCAGCACGTCTTCGAACGTTGCAATCGAGGTGCCTGCCGCAACGGAAACGAACAGGCTGCCACCGCCACCGAGGGCCTGGATCGCCGGCAGCGCCTCACCCATCATTTGAGGTTTGACGGCCACCAGCACGACTGCGGGGGATTCGGGCAGTGGCGTGTTGATGTTGACGCCCTGCGCTTTCAGCCAGTCCGAGGGGTAAGGATCAATCACCCAAACGGAAGCGGCGGGCAGACCGTGATCCAGCCAACCCGCCAACATCGCGGACCCCATCTTTCCGCAACCCAATAACACAAGGCCCTGCTCGGCCACGCGTGACATGTCCATCTGTGCCCCTCCCCTATTCAACGGTTCAGGGCAAAGGTTTACGCTCGGCCGTAGGCCTCTGCAATGGCGACTTGCATCGCCTCTTCCGGATCGCGATTGCCCCAGGTGACCAGCTGAATCGCCGGGTAGTAGCGCTCAGCGCTCAGCACGGCGGCGTTGATCATGGTGTCGATCTGATCAGGGCTCGCGGTCTGACCACCGGCCAGAACCAAGCCGTAGCGATAGACCATCAGCTTCTGGTTCGCCCAATAGGTAAACGCGCCCGCCCAGCACTGATCATTCATCTTGTTGAGCAACTCATACAGCTCACTCTCACGCTCGGCCGGAGGCTCCATCTCGAACGAGCAAACCATGCGCAGCGTTTCATCATAATTGGACCAGGCCAGCGTGATCGAATAGGTCCGCCATTGCCCTTCGACAGCCATAGCGATCTGATCGTCGCCGATGCGGTCAAAATCCCAGTCGTGATGTTCGGCCAGATGTTCAACAATATCGATTGGATGAAGGTCTTCTTCGAGAAACTGCTCGGAAAGGGCCATAATGCCACCTCACTACTCTCTAGCATTTCGGGGCTGGCAGCGCCCCAGCGCTAGTTGCCTGCTCTACAAGCCGGGCTTCCCCCGTAGGCCTGTACCAAATATGGTGCGCCGCAAGAGGGTGTCTGGCAACCCCATTTCTTGGGGATAACAGCAATAAGTTGTGGACAGTCGGCAACGACGATCAAAATATTGGCGCCTCATGCAGCTTTGTCTTGATTAATTTCTGCAAGGCGGCATGATACACAACACCGCACAATCCGACCTTGGATTGGGCGGCGCTAAACTTGTCTTCAAATCTGGATTTGGGCGTTACTTGTCCAGTTTCGCCTCAAGTGCGGCGATGCGCGCCTCAAGCGCGGCGTTCTCTTCGCGGGCCTTCTGGGCCATGGCGCGCACAGCGTCGAATTCTTCACGCGTGACGAAATCGCGGTCGGCCAGCCAACGGTCGATCATCGACTTCATCGCATTCTCGGCCTCTTCGCGTGCGCCCTGCGCCACACCCATGGCGTTGGTCATCAGCTGGGAAACGTCGTCGAGGATCTTGTTGCGGGTTTGCATGGCTTTTCTCCGAAATCGCGGTTGTTCCCTATATGGGGAAGGATTGGCGCAGGCTCAAGGTTGACTTGCCCTGCAAACCCCGGGCAATGAGACGCACATGCAGGCTGTTCTGAATTTCCCCGATCTGTCGCCCGAGCTGTTCTCGATCTCACTGTTCGGGATGGAGTTCGCGCTCAGGTGGTACGCGCTGGCATATATTGTCGGCATCCTGATTGCCTGGCGTCTGGCCGCGATGGCCCTGCGGCGTCCTGCTCTGTGGCGCCATGAGACGCCACCTATGAAGCCCGAACAGTTGGATGACCTGCTGACCTGGATCATCATCGGCGTCATTCTCGGTGGGCGGCTGGGTTTTGTGCTGTTCTATCAACCGGCCTACTACTTGTCGCACCCGGCAGATATCCTGAAGGTCTGGCAAGGGGGGATGGCCTTTCACGGCGGGCTGCTTGGGGTGATCGTCGCCTCATACCTCTATGGTCGCCGTTACAACATTCCGACCCTGTCGCTAGGGGATTTGGTAGCCTATACCGTCCCGCCCGGCCTGTTGCTGGGACGGCTTGCCAATTTCATCAATGCCGAGCTTTGGGGCCGACCAAGCGAGCTGCCCTGGGCCGTGATCTTTCCCGGCTTCGCGGCGCAGGACTGCCCCGTTGTCGTGGCCGGTATGTGTGCCCGTCACCCCTCGCAACTATACGAAGCCGCGCTAGAGGGTGTCTTATTGGGCGCAGTCCTTCTGTGGCTGGTCTACCGGCGCGGCGCGTTTCGGAAACCCGGCCTGATCATGGGCGTTTTCCTCGCAGGCTACGGGGCGTCCCGCTTCCTGGTCGAGTTTGTCCGTCAGCCCGACGCGCAGTTCATCTCGCCCGGTAACCCGCTTGGGCTGGCGTGGCATATCGGCGGCTACGGCCTGACAATGGGGCAAATCCTGTCCCTGCCGATGATTGCTCTTGGGCTATGGTTGGCCCTGCGCGCCCGGCGAACGGCATGAGCCTGCACGAACTTCTGATCGCCCGAATCCGGCAAGACGGCCCGATGACGCTGGCCGATTACATGACCGAATGCCTGCTACACCCAACTTTGGGCTATTACTCAACGCGCGATCCGTTCGGCGCGCAGGGGGACTTCACGACTGCACCGGAAATCAGTCAGATGTTCGGCGAGTTGATCGGCCTATCACTGGCGCAAAGCTGGATGGATCAGGGGCAGCCATCCACGTTTACGCTAGCCGAACTTGGGCCGGGTCGCGGTACACTGATGGCGGATATCCTACGGGCGACCCTTTCGGTTCCCGGTTTCCATGATGCGGCCAAGGTTGTTCTGTTGGAAGCCTCCGAGACGCTCCGAGACGTGCAAAAGGCAACCCTGAAAGCTCACAATCCGCAGTGGATCACCAATGTCGGCGAGTTGCCGGACATGCCGCTCTTTCTCGTGGCGAATGAGTTCTTTGACGCCCTGCCCATCCGTCAATTCCTGCGTGAGGGCGTCACTTGGTGCGAACGATTGATCGGTGAGGCCGATGGCGCGCTGAGTTTTGGCCTTGGCCCGGCCGCACCACAAGCGGCACTGCAGGACCGGCTGCCTGATACGCGAGACGGGGATCTCGTCGAACTCTGTGCACCTGCCATTCCGATTCTAACCATCCTCGCCAGCCGAATCGCGCAGAACGGAGGGGTAGCTCTGATCGTGGACTATGGCGACTGGCGCTCGCTTGGCGATACGTTTCAGGCCCTAAAGGCGCATGAGCGTGTGGACCCTCTGCAAACCCCCGGTCAGGCAGACCTGACCGCGCATGTGGATTTTGAGCCCCTGGCGCTGGCAGCAAAGGCGGCAGGCTGTGCTCATACCCGCCTGACACCACAAGGTCTTTTTCTGGAACGTCTGGGAATCACCGCTCGTGCACAGGCTCTGGCCAAGGGTATAGGCGGCTCCAAGCTTGATGAACTGGTGGCCGCACATCGCCGGTTGACGCATCCCGATGAAATGGGAAATCTGTTCAAAGTGCTGGGCCTCTACCCGCCCCAAGCTGCGCCTCCACCGGGACTGGAACCATGACTTTGGAAATTCTCACGTCGGATATGCTGGCCCCCGTAAAACACGGCTTTTTCAGCCGTAGAGGCGGCGCATCCTCGGGCGTCTTCGCGGGATTGAACTGCGGCTATGGCTCGTCCGATCAGACCGAGATCGTCGCCCTGAATCGCCGACGGGTTGCTGACGCGATGGATGTCACGCCCGAGGCGCTGGTTGGTATTCATCAGGTTCATTCGCCCGATGTGCTGACGGTGGATGCGCCGCTTACGGGTGACAAACCCAAGGCGGATGCGCTCGTGACCGCCACGCCCGGGTTGGCTCTGACAATTCTGACCGCGGACTGCCAACCTGTGCTTTTCTGCGACCCCGACGCGAACGTGATCGGCGCCGCCCATGCTGGCTGGCGCGGAGCTTTGGACGGCGTGTTGGAGGCCACATTGGACGCGATGGAAGCACTGGGTGCCACGCGCGAAAACACGCGTGCCGTGATCGGGCCATCCATTTCGCAGGCGGCCTATGAGGTCGGCCCCGAGTTTCTTGATGCGTTCATGTCGGAGTCCTCGGAAAACAGCAGGTTCTTCGCCAATGGCACCGACGACCGGATGCAATTTGATTTGCCAGCCTTTGGTCTGCACAAACTTCGTCAAGCGGGTGTCGGGCAGGCAGAATGGACCCGGCACTGCACTTATTCCGATCCGGATCGCTTTTATTCATACCGCCGGACAACACACGCCAAAGAGGCGGATTACGGGCGGTTGATTTCGGCGATCAGATTGTAGATTAGGCCCCAATTAAGGCAAAACCGCCACCTTTCCGCCACATTTATTGTGTTTACCTGACACAGAATCGTAGTGAATTTTGTGCCAGTACTCAGAAGGTTATCTGTCTTTGCCGACAAATGAATGCTGGCACCTCAAACAGAGGAACCGCCAACCTTTATTTTTTGTCCGTTTTTGATCCCGGTTAAGCCTTATCCCTGCCGCAAACCTGCGGCACGTTAAGTCTACACACACGGAATGAGGCTCAGACCTCCGATCGAGCAGGACCAGAAAATGAAACAGAAATCTCGCTTTCTCAGCGCGGTCATTCAGGCCGCACAGGACCCGAAACTGGACATGCCGTGGAAGCGAGTTTCAAGCCATTCTGTCAGGGTTGCACGCCGTCTCGCGACGCAACGCTGAAACAGAAAGCCAACGGAACCAAGCTGCCGGTTCCATTTGGTAAACGCGCACCGGGTAGTGCTCCGGTCCGATGTGCGTGGGATGCAACGAAAACTGCATCCTGAGTTCGGAGCGTGTTTGTGGGCATTTTCGCCCGCGCTGTACGAGTTTGTCTGGGGGGTCAATGGATTGACCAATGGAATGCGAAATTGCTTCGCTGTGCGCTGCGGCCATCGCCGGTGCCCAGGGGTTACCCATTTATTTCAAGACAAAGAACCGAACCGACAGATGGGCCTGCATGGGGGTATGCCCCGTCTGATCCGGTTCTAAAAGGAACGGAATATTGATGACTATTCCAAAATCACTGGCCATTGCTGCCAGAAATGCTGTCGAAACCTCGGCATTGCTCCGCGACACTCCGCGGCCGACGACAAAACAGAAAGCCCAGCTGCGCCGTTACGAAGTGAGCGCTTTGCTCAAAAACGGAGACATCGCGCAAACCCGGCATATCGCACCTGCCCTGCCGATGTTCGAGGACGCCTTTTGCGCCTTCTCACGGGGGTCACTTGTGGAAACCGAACAAGGGCCGATGGCGATCGAGGACCTGCTGCCGGGCGACACGGTACTGACGCAGGACGGGACCTCTGAGACCGTTTTGTGGAAGGGCTCGGTGACGCTGATACCGGGCCGCGAGGATTCTCGCGGGCGCACCCGTCCGTTGACCCGCATCATGGCTGATACGTTTGGCATGCAGAAGCCAATGTCCGGCGTGATTGCCGGACCTGCCGCGCGCCTGCTTGGCACGCCAGCCCATTTGCGGCGCCTGCATGGCGGGTCACCGATTCTGACGCCTGTCGCCGAATTTCAGGACGGAATGGCTGTTGTGGAAACAATGCCGCCCACTCCGGTGGAATTGTTTCACATATGCCTGAAAAAACACTCGGTCATCCGTGTAGACGGCCTGCCCTTTGAAACCTATCATCCAGGTGCTAATGCGGTTCGCATGATCAGCCATTCGTTACGGTCGATCTATCTGAACCTGTTTGCGCATATCGAATCGTTGAACGATTTTGGCCCGTTGCTTATGCCGCGCGCCGGAGACGGAGAGATCGACGCGATATCGGCGTGAAGTGTTAAAGAGTACTGCAGAGTGGGGGCTTTATGCAGATTTTGATAGGATGGGCTTTGACCCTGGCGGTGGTGGCTATGCTGCCACCCTGCCCAACAGAAACACGACGGATGTGGTTTAGGCCGAGCGGTTCATTCGGTCTTCCAGCACATCGAACGGGACGCCTGGGTCGTCTTTTGCGCCGCGGATAACAAGCGATGTCTTGACGCTGGCCACGTTTGGCGTGGTCAGTAATTCTCCGGTCAGGAACTGCTGAAAACTGCTGAGGTCGGGCGCGACGCATTTCAGAATGAAGTCAACCTCGCCGTTCAGCATGTGACACTCACGGACCAGCGGCCATAGTCCGCACTGCGCCTCGAACGCGCTGAGTTCCGATTCTGCCTGGCTGTCCAATCCAACCATCGCAAAGACCTGAACCTCGAAACCAAGCTCGCGAGCGTTCACTTCAGCGTGGTAGCCGGTGATAAACCCCGATTCCTCCAATGTACGGACGCGGCGCAGGCACGGAGGGGCCGAGATACCGACCCTTTTGGCCAGCTCCACATTGGTCATGCGACCGTCCGCCTGCAATTCCGCCAGAATCTTGCGATCAATTTCATCCAGCCGGGTCGTGACCATAAAACGCTCCTGATTTTTCGGTTCTTATATCAGCACCCAGCCCACGCGCAATAATGTTTCGTAGCTGCGCAATTTTCTTTGTTTTCAAATCGCTCATTTGCGCAGGGCCATACCGTCAAGGCATATCAGCTTCCCTTCATGAAGGGGCTTTAAGCCCTGCCCGCCCATCGCTATATCCTTGCGACGGGCAAAAGGCCCATTTCAGGCAGTTCGAGCGGGGGTACCATGGCCGACACACGACACACCAAGGTTCTGATCATCGGGTCAGGGCCCGCAGGCTATACAGCCGGGGTTTATGCAAGCCGCGCGATGCTGGAACCCATTCTGGTGCAAGGGATCGAGCCCGGCGGCCAGCTGACAACCACCACCGAGGTCGAAAACTGGCCCGGCGACACCGAGGTACAAGGCCCCGATCTGATGGTCCGCATGCAGGACCACGCCAAGGCAATGGGCTGTGAGGTCATCGGCGATATCATCAGCGATTTGGATGTCTCGAAACGTCCCTTCACCGCAAAAGGGGATAGCGGCACGGTTTACACCGCTGATGCGGTCATTCTGGCAACAGGCGCACGGGCCAAATGGCTTGGCCTGCCTTCGGAAGAGAAATTCAAAGGCTTCGGCGTCTCGGCCTGCGCGACCTGCGACGGGTTCTTCTATCGTGGGCAAGAGATCGTTGTGATCGGTGGTGGCAACACCGCCGTGGAAGAGGCGCTGTTCCTCACCAATTTCGCCAGCAAGGTGACCCTGATCCACCGCCGCGACGAGTTGCGGGCGGAAAAGATCCTACAAGATCGCCTGATGAAGAATGAAAAGATCGAGCCGCTCTGGTTCCACGAACTGGACGAGGTCATCGGGACCGACGCGCCCTTGGGCGTCGAAGGCGTGCGTGTTAAAAACCTGAAAACGGGCGAAATCTCTGAGATCCCGTGCAAGGGCGTTTTTGTCGCCATCGGCCATGCCCCGGCCAACGAATTGGTCAAAGACACGCTGGAAACCCATATGGGCGGCTATGTCGTGACCAAACCTGGATCGACCGAGACCTCGGTTCCGGGCGTTTTCGCAGCAGGTGACCTGACGGATCACATCTACCGTCAGGCGGTCACCAGCGCAGGCATGGGCTGCATGGCCGCTCTGGATGCCGAGCGCTTTCTGGCCGAACAGGACTGACGGGCCACAGGGTCAGGCCCGACCGGCTTGACCCTATCCCCGCGCGGCCTCACACTGGTACAAAACATGAGGGTCGCGCGTGGTCACAACGGACAACGCTCTTTGGCGTGGCGGGTGGTCAACCCGGCTTAGGATCGGCAGCGGGCTGGTCCTTTTTGTCTTTGCCTTCTTCCACTTTCTGAACATCGGCCTGGGCCTGTTTCACACCGATTATCTGCATGGCATGCAAGACGGTCGAAAGGCTGTAACCCGCCACGATGCCATGAGCGCTCTTCTCTACCTTGCGCTGATCGTGCATTCGGGCCTGGCGCTAACGTCGATCATTCAACGACGGACCCTGCGCATGCCGTTCAGCTCAGCCCTGCAAATCGTGCTGGGGCTGCTGATCCCGATCCAGCTGATCGTCCACATTATTCACACGCGATACGCGCATGAGATCTACGATGTGAATGACGAAATGGGTTATATCATCATCCTGATGTGGCCAAGCTCTGCTATTTGGATGCAAAGCCTGCTTTTGCTGATCGTGTGGGTACATGGCTGCATCGGGTTGCACATGTGGCTGCGGTTGACCCGGTGGTGGGGCAAGACCCTGCCCTACCTTATCGGTATTGCGGTCTTTGTGCCCTGTTTCGCCCTCGCCGGTGTGCTGACCGAGGGGCGCCGGATCTGGGCCGATTTTTCCGATGACTTCCTGCGCGAACAGTATATCGAACACTATAACTGGCCCTCGGCCGAGGCCTTTGAGGCCATGTTCCGCGTCGAAGACAACGCCATGACGGGTTTTTGGGCCGCGCTTGGTGCCACGGCGGCCTTCTATCTTGGTCGCAAGCTGTGGAGGCGTCGGCATTCCGTGCAGGTCACCTATGCCCGAGGGCCCGAGGTTTTTGCCGAGAAAGGCATGACGCTGCTTGAGATGTCTCAGGCCAACGGAATTCCGCATGCCGCCCTATGTGGCGGCAAGGGTCGCTGCACCACCTGCCGCGTGATCGTTGAGGATGGCGGAGATCACCTGCCCCCGCCCAGCGAGATCGAAGCCCGCAGTCTGGCCGCTGTTGGGGCCTCGGCCCAGACGCGCCTGGCCTGTCAGATGCGCCCGACCGAGCCGGTAAAGGTCTTTCGGGTTTTCCGTCCCGACGGCAAGCACGACCGGGCTCATGCAAGTCAGGGGCAGGAACGTCAGTTGGCCGTGCTGTTTCTGGACATGCGCGGCTTTACCGCCCGCACCGCGGGGCAATTGCCATATGACATCGTGTTCCTGTTAAACCGGTTCTTTGACGCGATTGTGCCTTCGATCACCTCTCAAGGCGGGGTCGTCGACAAATATATGGGGGATGGGTTGCTGGCGGTTTTTGACAAGCCCGACCCCCAGCAATCCGCCCGCGCCGGTCTGAAAGCGGCAATTGAGATCAGCCATGCGCTGGAACAGTTCAACCGACAGCTTTCATCCGAAGATAGCCCGCATATCCGCATCGGCATGGGGCTGCATCTGGGCGATCTGGTGCTTGGGGAAATTGGCGCGGCCGGTCATGCCGCGCAAACCATCATCGGGGACGCGGTGAATGTCGCCAGCCGGCTTGAGGCTGAAACAAAACCGCTGGGGGTTGAGCTTCTGGTGTCGGCCGAGCTGCTACAGGCCGCCGAGATGGACATCTCGGACGATCGCATCCAACCCTTCAGGCTGCGCGGCGTTTCCGAGCCCGTTCCAGCCCTGCCAGTGCCCTGCGCCTCGAAACTTGAAAAAGCCTGAGACAACAGGAACGCGCATACTTACTGTGGCACATTTGCGCTAGATTACCGGAACTTTGATCGCCCGTTTTCCGCCGAATTGGAAAATTCTTCCAATCACAAGAAAAACCGCTCATATCCTCCTTAGTTTTATCTGACCCTGTGGACTCTGACTCAGTGGCGGGGCACATGCCGTTTCAAATGCCAAGGTCACACTGGCGCATCATCACATCGACAAGAGAATTCCGATGACAATGTTAAGCAATCTCGCCCCCATTCCCGAACTCTACGTCTCTTATGACTCGGCCCAGAAGCTAAAGGTTGAGGCTGCGGATCTGACCAGCCATGACCTGTCTCCGCGCCAGATCTGCGATCTGGAACTGCTGATGAATGGCGGCTTCAACCCGCTGAAAGGGTTCCTGAGCGAAGCCGACTACGACAACGTGGTCGAGAACATGCGTCTGGCCGACGGCACGCTGTGGCCGATGCCGATCACGCTGGATGTCAGCGAAGAATTCGCCGAAAGCATCGAGCTTGGCCAGGACATCGCCCTGCGCGACCAAGAGGGCGTGATCCTCGGCACCATGACTGTGACCGACCGCTGGACCCCCGACAAATCGCGCGAGGCCGAGAAGGTCTTTGGCGCGGATGACGATGCGCACCCGGCGGTAAACTACCTGCATAACGTGGCAGGCAAGGTTTATCTGGGCGGTCCCGTTGTCGGCATTCAGCAGCCCGTCCACTATGATTTCCGTGGCCGACGCGACACACCGAACGAGCTGCGCGCCTATTTCCGCAAACTGGGCTGGCGCCGCATCGTTGCGTTCCAAACTCGCAACCCGCTGCACCGCGCCCACCAGGAACTGACCTTCCGCGCCGCGAAAGAGGCGCAGGCCAACCTGCTGATCCACCCGGTTGTCGGCATGACCAAACCGGGCGACGTGGACCACTTTACCCGCGTGCGCTGCTATGAGGCGGTTCTGGATAAATACCCGGCCTCGACCACCTCGATGTCGCTGATTAACCTGGCGATGCGCATGGCTGGCCCGCGTGAGGCCGTTTGGCATGGTCTGATCCGCGCCAACCACGGCTGCACTCATTTCATTGTTGGCCGCGACCATGCTGGCCCCGGCAAGAACAGCCAAGGTGAAGATTTCTACGGCCCCTATGACGCGCAGGATCTGTTCCGCAAATTCCAGGATGAAATCGGCGTTGAGATGGTCGACTTCAAGCACATGGTCTATGTGCAAGAACGCGCCCAGTACGAGCCGAATGACGAGATCCTCGACAAGGACGATGTCACGATCCTGAACATCTCGGGCACCGAACTGCGGCGCCGTTTGGCCGAAGGTCTGGAAATCCCCGAATGGTTCAGCTTTCCCGAGGTTGTGGCCGAGTTGCGCAAAACCAAACCGCCGCGCAGCCAGCAGGGCTTTACCGTGTTCTTCACCGGCTTCTCAGGTTCGGGCAAATCCACCATCGCCAACGCGCTTATGGTCAAGCTGATGGAGATGGGCGGCCGCCCCGTGACGCTGCTGGATGGGGACATTGTGCGGAAGAACCTGTCGTCCGAGCTTGGCTTCTCGAAGGAACACCGCGATCTGAACATCCGCCGCATTGGCTATGTCGCCTCCGAGATCACCAAGAACGGCGGAATCGCCATCTGTGCGCCGATTGCGCCGTATGCGACGACCCGCCGGGCCGTCCGGGAAGAGATCGAACAGTTTGGCGCCTTCTGTGAGGTTCACGTGGCCACCAGCATCGAGGAATGCGAACGCCGCGACCGCAAAGGCCTGTATAAGCTGGCGCGCGAAGGCAAGATCAAAGAGTTCACGGGCATTTCAGACCCTTACGACGTGCCCCAGAACCCTGAACTGAGCGTCGAGACCGAGAATGTCGAGGTCGACAACTGCGCCCATCAGGTTCTGCTGAAGCTTGAAAGCATGGGTCTGATCGCTGCGAACTAAGCGATTGAGCTAAGCCAGATTGGAAACGGCCTCCGGTCACCGGGGGCCGTTTTTCGTGCAAACCAACGACCGTGATTGACAAAGATGCGTGGCCTTGATGCAGTCGGCCAAGTCAAGTTCTGTACGGCCAATCCAAGATGCGCTCTCTTCCTCACATCGCCAGCTTCTGGTTTGGTTCCGATCTTAGCTGGCTTGAGGCGCTGTGCATTCAATCCTATCTGGACCACGGCCATTCCTTCACCCTCTATGCGACGCATGACATCGCGAATATCCCGCCTGGCGTCGACCTGCGGCACGCGTCCGAGATACTGTGGCCCGCCCCTTTCGCGTTACGGCCCGAAGATCGGCTGGGCGTTGCGGTTTTTTCCGACATCTTCAGGCTGAGACTATTGGAACGTACAGATTTCATCTGGGTGGATCTGGATGCGCTCTGTTTGAAGCCTTTCGATTTTGCCTCCCCTTATGTCTTTGCGCCTTCTCAATCCGGCAAGTTTCCCAATGGAGTGCTGCGCCTGCCGCAAGAGTCCCAGACGCTTGCGCAGATGCTGGCCTTTGTCTCCTCGGCCAACCCGACCCAACCCTGGCGCGGGGCCAAGCTGCGCAGGCGCAATGAGCAGCGTATCGCGGAAGGCGAGACCTGGGGTATCGAGGCGCTGCCATGGGGATGCTCCGGCCCCAAGGCGCTGGGGCATTTTCTGTGCGAGACCGGAGAGGACATCCACGCCCTGCCTGCTGATACGTTCTACCCGCTGGCGAATGAGGCACTTTGGAAGCTGCACGACCCGCGGATTCCGCTAAATGCAATAGAACGGGACAGGGTGCATTCCGTGCATGTCTTTGGGCATCAGAAGAAATTCATGGCGCAACAGACTGCGGGCCTGCCTGTGCGGGGCTCGTTGCTCAGCACGCTGTGTGAGCGGCACGGGATTGACCCACAGGACAACCCGATCGCACCGATGGCTTGGATGGGGTTTTAGCCAGACGCGCCCGATAGCTCATGCCGCAGCGCGCGCACGGCGCGTTCTTCAAACTGACCGTAGTCTGCGGCTACGTCCTGAATCGACTTCAGGTGCGGCAGGCGCTGGGCATAGTCTTCCTCGGATGCAGACTGTATCGCTTGCTTTATATCTGCCTGTGTCTCACACAGGATCATCCCCGAAGTTTCCATGAAATCCCCGATGTTTGGGCAGCCCCAGTAAATCGGAACGGTCGCGCACAGGATCGAGTCGATGAGTTTCTCTGAAAAGTAGTTCCGCTCCCGCACGTTCTCGATTACGACCGAATAGCGGTAAGGGGCCAGACCATCCGATTTCTGGTCGAATGGCGTGTACCCCCGCCCCATGATGTCCACATCGGCCCCGGTTTCTCGGATCCAATCTATGACGTCATGGCGTAGCTGATGGCCCACTAGGTCTCGCTTGGCCGAGGCGATCAGCGAGCAGGATTTAACCTTCTCAGCGTGAAGCTCCTGCCAGTCTGGCACCATCGTCACGCCATAGGGTAGAAAAACGGCATTGGGCAGGTTTTCCAGTAGAACGTCGTGAAAGGTGAACACCCGAAAGAACCGCCGCCATGTCAGGCGTAGCTGTCGATCATGCTTTGCGTGGATGGCCGACGGCTCGCCCATCACCAGTGAAATCCGCGCTTTCGTGCCACGGCGCAACCGCCAGTGAACCGTTGAATTGGGATACATGATCAGATGATCCGTCGGCGCGAGGTCGCCAACTGTTTTGCCCAGCAAACGATCCGGACAGCCCTCGTGCCAGATCAGCTCGGACAGAGGCACCTCGGCCAGTTTCGGGCCCAGACGGTGGCCGTAGGGTAAAACAGCAATCGCTTGGGTCATTGATCCGCCTCAGGCAAGTCGACCTGTCCGCGCATCAGAACATAGCCCTGCCCTGCCACCTTGATCCCGGTCATGACATCGCTCGGACCGACACGCGTCACCGTTGCTTGCCCCGGACGCCCCATGTCGTGACCCTGTTCAGCAATGAATTGGTCTTTCTCCATAAGCCCGTATTTCCAAAGATAGGCTGCCATTGCACCGGTGGCAGACCCGGTAAAAGGATCCTCGGGCGGGCTGGGCGGTGCCAGCAGCAGGCGTGAGAACGTATCCCCTTGTGTCGTCGCCCCCTGCAAGGTGACCAAAAACGGCTCGGCCATATCGGAACCAAAAAATCCCGCTTTTGCTGCCACCTCGCGCAAAGGACCTTCGGCCAACCGCGCCGCGCGTAACGCTTCGTGATCCCGCAGCACCGTGATACAGAACGGCAACCCGGTAGAGACAAATCGCGGAGGAGAAATAATCGCGTCCTCGGGCAACGAGATCGCACTGGCGACCAGATCAGCAGGCACATATACCCCAAATTCCGGGGCAACCTGTGTCATCTCGATCTCATCACCGTTCAGACGAATGGCAACAAGGCCTGCCCCGGTTTCCAAAGTCAGAGACTCACCCTCAACCAGACCGCGCGAACGAAGTGCTGCGACCGTTGCGATGGTCGGATGACCGGCAAAGGGGATTTCGCGGCTGGCCAGAAAATACCGCACCCGGATATCGGCAACATCCGACGGGCCGGTAAAAGTACACTCGACCAGAGAAGTTTCGCGCACATAGGCCATGCAGACCTCATCCGGCAGATGGGCCGCGCTATGGACGACGGCGCAGCCATTGCCACCAAAGGCTTTGTCGGTAAAGGCATCCACCCAGTCAAAATCGAACCAGCTCATCCAGCGTTTCCTTACATGCACATGTCATCCCGGATGCGATCCGGAGCTTGTGCATGTTTCGCTGGTGTCGGGCGGAATGTCACGCGCAAACGCGTGTGGCTGGGGCCGTTCAGTGAACGGCCACCGGCGAGAGATCATGCTCACGGGCCAGCACAAAGGCCAGCTTACGGTCGGCGACAAGCGCCAGTTGCTGCCCGTCGGAGTCATGTACCGCATACAGCTGATCCAGATCGCCCGCCTGATCGCGCAGATCGCTGGGCAGATCGGCAACCTCAACCGTTTTGACATAGACGATACGATCGCCTTCGGTGTTGATTTCAATCGGTGTATTCATCGCTCTTACCCCTTCCGTATGTTGATTGTCTGCACCACGGTTTCCGGTACGGCGCGGGTCAGATCCACATGCAGCAGACCGTTCTCCATGATCGCCTCGCCCACCTCGACACCGTCGGCCAGCACGAACATGCGCTGGAATTGACGCGCTGCGATGCCGCGATGCAGGAAGATGCGCCCCTCGCTATCGTCGCGCTGACGGCCTCGGATCACCAGTTGGCGATCCTCGATGGTGATCGACAGATCCTCTTCCGCGAACCCGGCCACCGCCAGAGTTATGCGGTAGGAATAGTCCGAGGTCTGTTCGATGTTGTAGGGCGGATATCCTTCATTGCCAGCCTTTGCAGACCGTTCCAGAAGGCGTTCCAATTGCTCGAACCCCAACAAATGCGGGTATGAGCCCAAGGTAAGTTTTGACACGTGTTCTCGTCCTTTTATGTCAAAGCGACGTTTTGGGCGGCCCCGTTTTGGCAACCGCACAAGATAGAATATGGGAAGAAACCCGGATGTCCACAAGGTCTGGCGCGATAACGTCTTGCACACTATCTTGTTGGGGACGCACCACAACAAGCCCGAGTCGCCAATGAACGCGCCCACTGACCTTTCCATGAAAACCGACGAAGTTCTGCGTGTAGAGCTGGAGGTTTTTCGCCGTCAGCACCGTGATCTTGATGAGGCGATCGAGGCGTTACAGGCCACCGGTACATCGGATCAATTGACGATCAAACGATTGAAAAAGCAGAAACTGCGGCTGAAAGACATCATCCGCCTGATCGAGGATCGCCTGACCCCCGACATCATCGCCTGACGCATTGCCACGCATGCGGATTTGGCTATAGTGCGCGCTCTTTCGAACGGCAGGGACGCAAGCGGATGAGCGATGTGAAAGTGGGGATCATCATGGGCAGCCAATCGGATTGGCCCACGATGAAAGAAGCCGCCAATATCTTGGATGAATTGGGCATCGCGTATGAAAAACGCATCGTTTCGGCCCACCGCACCCCGGATCGTCTTTGGGACTATGGCAAGACCGCCGCGTCGCGCGGTTTGCATGTGATCATCGCAGGCGCCGGAGGGGCCGCGCATTTGCCCGGAATGATGGCGTCGAAAACCCGCGTGCCCGTGATCGGCGTTCCGGTTCAGACGCGGGCGCTGTCCGGTGTCGACTCCCTTTATTCCATTGTGCAGATGCCGAAGGGTTTCCCTGTGGCAACCATGGCAATCGGCGCGGCCGGTGGGGCCAATGCGGGCCTGATGGCGGCTGGTATTCTGGCCTTGCAGGACAGCGCTCTGGCCGAACGGTTGGACGCGTGGCGTGAGGCTCTGTCCGCCTCAATCCCGGAGGAGCCTGTTGATGAGTGACGCTCTGAAACCCGGTGCCCGGATCGGTATCCTAGGCGGAGGTCAGTTGGGCCGGATGCTGTCGGTCGCTGCCTCCCGCTTGGGGTTTGTGACGCATATCTTTGAGCCGGGCGCGAACCCGCCTGCCGCACAAGTCGCCGACCGCGTGACAACCGCACCCTATGACGACGCCGACGCGCTGCGCGCCTTCGCCGACTCGGTCGATGTCATCACCTACGAGTTCGAGAACATCCCAACCGAGGCGCTGGACCTGTTGGAAGCCCACCGCCCGATCCGACCGGGGCGCGAGGCGCTGCGGGTCAGTCAGGACCGGCTGACCGAGAAGAATTTCTTGCAAGGTCTGGGCCTCAACACAGCACCTTTTGCGGACGTCACCGATCTGGCAAGCCTGAATACGGCCATTGAGGAAATCGGGACACCCGCGATTCTGAAAACCCGCCGGTTCGGCTATGACGGCAAAGGTCAGGCCCGCCTGCGCGCGCCTGAGGATGCCGAGACTGCTCTGGCCGATATGTCGGGCGCGCCCGCGATCCTTGAGGGGTTTGTGGAGTTCTCACACGAGGTCTCGATCATCGCGGCCCGTGGGCTGGATGGTCAGGTTGCTTGCTTTGATCCCGGTGAGAATGTCCACCGCGACGGCATCCTGCACACCACAACGGTCCCTGCCCGCCTGCGGCCTGCGCAGCGCACGGATGCAGTTCTGCTCGCGGCCAACATCCTGAATGCTCTGGACTATGTGGGCGTGATGGGGGTTGAGTTGTTCGTCACGCCCGCGGGCCTGATCGTGAACGAAATCGCACCTCGGGTGCATAACTCGGGCCACTGGACGCAGAATGGATGCGCCGTCGACCAGTTTGAGCAGCATATTCGCGCCGTGGTCGGGTGGCCCTTGGGCGATGGGCAACGACATTCGGACGTTGTGATGGAGAACCTGATCGGCGACGAAATGGACCGCGTGCCGGACCTGGCGCAGGAGCGGGACGTCGCCTTGCACCTGTACGGCAAGGCCGAGGTCAAGCCGGGCCGGAAGATGGGTCACTTCAACCGCATCGCTCGCTGAGGGAAATCGCGCATTCTGCGCGATGCCTCCGGCGGAGGTATTTTTGAACAGAAGAAGATGAGGCGGTCAGGCGAAAAATCTGGCCGCGATGTCGCCGGACATATGGCTGACACGCCCGCCCGCAAAGGTCGCGGCGACGCGGTGGGTTTTTGCATCCAGAATGACGATATCGGCGCGTTGACCCGGCCTCAATGTACCGCGATCTGTCAGGTCGAGAACCCGCGCGGGGCCGGATGAGACAAGCGCCCAGGCGTTTGCAAAATCCAGCAACCCGCTTTTTGCCAACATCAATGCGGCGCGGCGCGGGCTGGGATAGTGGTAGTCCGAGGCCAGAGCGTCACACAGCCCCATCGCGATCAGATCCAGTGCGCTGGCGTTGCCCTTATGGGAACCTCCGCGCACCACGTTGGGTGAGCCTAGGATGATGTGATCTCCGGCAGCGCGAGCGGCTTCGGCTGCAGCGAGGGTTTCGGGGAATTCAGCGATCGAAACACCGCGTGTACGCCATTCTGCGCGGGTCTCGGGCGTGGCATCATCGTGGCTGCCCAATCGCACACCGCTTTGGGTCAAATCAGCGCAAAGCGTGTCTAGGGCGGCAGGGACTTCATTGCTGCGGGCATGCATGGATAGCAGCATCTCAAAATGCGCATCGGGGTTACGCCCCGCTTTCAGGGCCTGCCCCGTCAGACGCGGAGGTTTTCGCCCTTCGGCCAGGCGGTCATGCGGCAGGTGATCGTTGAAGACGACATAAGGCACCCGCCAATCCGCAATCTTTTGGGCAAGCCCGTCATAGTCGTCCAGCATATGCGTCTCGAACCGCAATTGCGGGATCAGATCGGTGACGGTGCTGTCCTTGACCTCGGCAATCGCCTTGAACACCTGAGAGGCAAAGTCTGGCCCGCGCACCCCCCCCTCCCAGCTGTAAAACTGGGCCAGAACGCCGGTAGTGATCCCGTTGGCGGCAAGCTCGGCCTCAACGGACAGGATGCCTTCGTTCATCTGTTTCATGGCGCCGCGCCGCGGGGCGATGTGACGTTCAAACCCGTCCCCATGCAGGTCGATGATGCCGGGTAAAACCAGATAACCAGACAGATCAACCTGTCGCCCGGTCCGGTCGCCCTGCACCTCCCCTTCGGCAATTGACAAATCGGCACGCGACAACCCGGCCTCCGGCAGCAGAACCTCTGCTCCGGTCAACGTCAGTTCCAATGCGGTCATTCCGTGCGCTCCGAGTCCGGCTCCGAGCAATCCTGCCCGATACAGATCTCGTCAATTACGTCCATTACCCCATCAAGCCAAGTGATTTGCGGATCGAACTGTCCGAACTCGATGAAGTGCAGTGCCTGGGCCATTACGCGAGGATTGTTCATCATGAAAGTATGCGTCACAGGCAGAACGATATGATCCGCCATACCTTCAACTCGGGTCGTGCGGATCGACACTTTGCCATCGTCAGGCCCGTCTATCATCGACGAAAAGACCGGGTTCAGAGAATTTTCACCCGCGATCACCCCAAGCTCGAACTCAACCGGGGGCAATTGGCGCGGGATTCCCTCGGGGCCCGTGCCCAACTGAAGCCCTGCCGGACCGTTGAGGTAGCCGAACACCTCCCACGCGCCCAATTCATCTACCAACTGGCTGCCCTGATTGGGCGGCCCAAGCATGACAACGCGACCCAAATTCTCTGCTTCGTGATCCTGCAGCCAATAGCGCAACAGGATACCCCCCATGGAATGCGCCACGACATTTGCGGTGTCGTCCCCGCATTTGGCGAACGCAGCGGGCAGAGTTTGCTCGGCCAGTTCCGGAATCCCCAAATCGGTCGAAGGATAACCCGGGCGAATGACTGTGTAGCCATGCACCTCGAACAATTGCTCCATCACCGAAAAGGACGCCTCGGTCCGAGCCAGCCCATGCAGCAGGATCACGCATTTCGCCTGGGCCGCAGCCGGGAGAAGGAGGAAAATTATGGCAAGCAGAACTCTCATACCCGCCAGATAAGGCCTATTTCCGTTCGGGGAAAGATGTGACCTCAGGTTCTGCGCTGTACTGCCAGCGCGATCCCGCCCAAAACCAGTGCCGCGCCGATGATCAAGCGCATGCTTGCTGCCTCGCCCAACAACAGAATACCCGCAACGATTGCGATGACAGGGACGCTCAGTTGCACGACTGCCGCGACCGAGGGGGCAAGCTGCGGCAACACGCGATACCACAGCGCGTAGCCGAGACCCGAAGTCACGCCCCCGGACAAGGCCGCCAGAAAATAGCCAAACCCGGTCATCTGCCATGTGCCGCCCGCCACCAGCAAGGCCAAAGCCGTAACAGGCAAGGCGGCGACAAAATTGGCCGCCGTGCCTTCCAACGCGTTCGGTTCAGACCGCCCGGCCAAGGAATAGGCGGCCCAGCCAATTCCTGCCGCGACCATAAGAGCAGCCCCCAGGGCGTCCACCAGAACGGTCCCCGATGGCCAAAGCACATAGGCCAAACCGCCCAGCGCAACCGCTGCGCCTGCCAATTGGCGCACCGTCGGGGTCGCTCCGGTCATAGCCCCGACTGCGAACATGGTGATCTGAACGACACCAAACAGGATCAACGCACCTAACCCGGCGTCCAGCGTCAGATAAGCCACCGAAAAGCCAATCATATAGAGAGACAGTGAACCCGCCCCGATGATCCGACGTGGTGAGCGAAGCGGCAGAACCCCGCCTTTCAAAAGAACCAACACGGCCAGAACAACCGCCCCAGCGAGAACACGGACAACGGCGAACCCCGCAGGATCACTCGCCCCGCTCTCAATCGCCAGCCGGTTCAAAATCGAATTGGCCGCAAAGGCGCACATGGTCAGGGAGGTCAGAAGAAACAGTCTCATGAAACCCGCATAGCGCGTTGGCCACGCTTTGCACACTCACTTTCCGGCTAAGTGCAACGCCGACCCTTCTTCTGTTCAAAAATACCTCCGCCGGAGGCATGACCGCGCAGCGGGCATTCCAAACGCAAACGGGGCCGCCCAAAGGCGACCCCGCTCGTAAGCAGTATGGCCTAAGCAGCTTACATCATGCCGCCCATGCCGCCCATGTCGGGCATGCCGCCAGCAGGTGCCGCGCCTTCTTTGGCGGGCTTGTCAGCAACCATTGCTTCGGTGGTGACCAGCAGACCAGCAACCGACGCCGCATCTTCCAGAGCGGTACGGACAACTTTGGCAGGGTCAATCACGCCGAACGAGAACATGTCGCCATATTCTTCGGTCTGCGCGTTGAAGCCGAACGATACATCGCCGGATTCACGGACTTTGCCCGCAACGACCGCACCGTCAACACCTGCGTTCTCGGCGATCTGGCGCAGCGGCGCTTCGATCGCTTTGCGAACGATGTTGATACCGGCGTTCTGGTCAGCGTTTGCACCTTCCAGAGTTTCCAGTGCTTTGCCGGCCTGAACCAGAGCAACACCACCGCCCACGACAACGCCTTCCTGCACAGCAGCGCGGGTCGCGTTCAGAGCATCGTCCACACGGTCCTTGCGCTCTTTCACTTCAACTTCGGTCATGCCGCCAACGCGGATAACAGCAACACCGCCCGCCAGTTTGGCAACGCGCTCTTGCAGCTTCTCGCGGTCGTAGTCCGACGAGGTTTCTTCGATCTGAGTGCGGATCTGAGCAACACGTGCTTCGATCTCAGCTTTCTCGCCTGCACCGTCAACGATGGTGGTTTCGTCTTTGGTGATCTCGATCTTCTTGGCGGTGCCCAGCATGTCCATGGTGACGGACTCGAGCTTCATGCCCAGATCTTCGCTGATGACCTGACCGCCGGTCAGGATCGCGATGTCCTGCAGCATGGCTTTGCGGCGATCGCCGAAGCCCGGTGCTTTGACAGCAGCAATTTTCAGGCCGCCGCGCAGTTTGTTGACAACCAGAGTTGCCAGCGCTTCGCCTTCAACGTCTTCCGCGATGATCAGCAGAGGCTTTTGCGATTGGATCACCTGCTCGAGCAGCGGAACCATCGGCTGCAGCGAAGACAGTTTCTTTTCGTGTAGCAGGATCATACAGTCGTCGAGCTCTGCGATCATCTTGTCTGCGTTGGTGACGAAGTAAGGCGACAGGTAGCCACGGTCGAACTGCATACCTTCGACAACGTCAGTCTCGGTTTCCAGACCTTTGTTTTCTTCGACGGTGATAACGCCTTCGTTGCCAACCTTCTGCATCGCGTCTGCGATTTGGCTGCCGATTTCAGCTTCACCGTTGGCCGAGATGGTGCCAACCTGAGCAACTTCGGCCGAGTCTTTAACTTCGCGCGACGCTGCCTTGATGCCTTCAACAACCTTGGCAGTTGCCAGGTCGATGCCGCGCTTCAGGTCCATCGGGTTCAGGCCCGCTGCAACCTGTTTCAGACCTTCTTTGACGATGGACTGAGCCAGAACGGTTGCCGTGGTGGTGCCGTCGCCGGCTTCGTCATTGGTGCGGCTGGCGACTTCTTTCACCATCTGCGCGCCCATGTTTTCGAACTTGTCTTCCAGTTCGATTTCCTTGGCAACCGATACACCGTCTTTGGTGATGCGCGGTGCGCCGAAGGATTTGTCCAGAACCACGTTGCGGCCTTTGGGGCCCAGGGTCACTTTAACAGCGTCGGCCAGGATGTTCACACCTGCCAGCATGCGGTTACGGGCATCGGTGTCGAACTTGACGTCCTTTGCAGCCATGTCGTTTCTCCTTGAGAAATAAGTTGTAAATGAAGATCAGAGTGAAGCGCGGCGGCTTACTCGATGATCCCCATGATGTCGCTTTCTTTCATCATCAACAGCTCTTCGCCGTCGACCTGAACCTCGGTGCCCGACCATTTGCCGAACAGGATCTTGTCGCCAGCTTTGACCGCCATCGCGATCAGCTCGCCGCTGTCCTTGCGTGCGCCTTCGCCAGTTGCGACGACTTCGCCTTCGCTGGGCTTTTCTTTTGCGCTATCAGGAATGATCAGGCCGCCTGCGGTTTTCTCTTCGCTTTCTGTACGGCGAACCAGCACACGGTCATGAAGCGGTTTCAATGCCATCTTTGTAGCTCCTTGGGCTCAAAGTTTATCTATCCTCCCCCCGCCGACTGGCGAGGCGTTAGCACTCAAGGGTAAAGAGTGATAACGACGCATAGCTAGGGGGTGCAAATCCCCGAGTCAACAAGCTGTGATGGATTTTTTTCGACCCAGACCCTCAATCAGGCTGGTCCCAACTATAGGCCCAGTGCTTCAAGCCCTCCTGCCCCGCATCCGTCAGGGCATAAACACCTTTTTCAACCTTGTCGAACCAGCCGTAGTGATTGGTGCGCATCAGCCGAGTGGCCTCGGCTACGCCTGTCGACTTCGCGACCTCGGCCCCTTTGCAGGCGCCATGTTCGGCAAGATGCGCCGCGCATTTCAAAGCATCCTGACGATAAGCGGTGACAATGCCGTGCCGCGTTGCGCCGCCAGAGTTCGGGTCGCCTTGCAGCCGATCAAACTCTCGCAGCATCAGGCCTGCTTTGACCTTGTTCTTGCGCGGGGCATAGGGGCCGGGATCGCACTGCACCTCGACCGCTCCGTCCGCGCGCACGGTGATCAGGCCCAAGCCCAACCTGCGGCAGAGCGCCAGATTGTCCCGCAACGCTCGACGCGCAGTGCGTCCGGTTGGCTTGCCGACCCCCAGATAGACCTGATCCGTGATCCTGAGCCGCGCGACGGCCTGATGGAACAAAGCCAGCGAAAAGCGCAGTTTCAGCTCGACAATCACCGGCTCGGACCCGTCGCGCACGGCCATGATGTCGGCTGCGCCAACCTCACCTTTTACGGTATAGCCCTGCCTCTCGAACAATGCCTTGATGGGGGGATAAAGATCCTGCTCGCGCTCCATGGCCCAATGCTATGCGTTTCGTGTCGAAATACCAGATGGGTCGCCTTGAATATGCTGTATTTGGATGCCTAAATCTTATGTCGTCTGTTTGACCAACCGAGGAAGGACCGCCTATGCGCCTGATGGCCCTTTTTGGACTATTGCTTCTGCCCCTGACCGCACATGCCGCCTGCGAAGGTCACGACCTGCGGCCCTTGATGTCGGAAGAGGATCAGGCCGCCCTGCAACAATCCCTTGCCTCGGTCCCCTACCCCGAGGGCAATCACTGGATCGCCACCAAGGGCGACACGACCCTGCACCTGATCGGAACACTGCACACCAACGATGCACGGATGGGGCCGGTCGTCGAACGGCTGACACCCATCGTAGCCCAAGCAGACGCGATCTATTTCGAGGTCACCGAGGCCAAAATGGAAGCGTTCGAGCAAGGCCTGGCCAATGACCTGAGCCCCGTGATGATCACCGAGGGTCCCACCCTGATCGACCTGATGAGCGCCGAGGACTGGGCGGCCCTTTCGACTTCTTTGGCCGAGCGCGGCATTCCCAGCTGGATGGCAGCCAAAATGCGGCCCTGGTTTCTGAGCATGATGCTGGGCATCCCGCCCTGCCTGATGCAGAACCCGGATGCGAACCATGGCATGGATGCCCGCCTGACAGACGTGGCCGAGGCGCACGGGATTCCCCAACACTCGCTGGAGCGGATCGAAGACCTGATGGCGATGTTCGACACGCTTTCACTGGAACAACAGGTCGACTCGCTGGTCCGCTTGTCCGGAGCGATGCAGGCCGATGCAAACCACCTCGCCACGATGGCCAATGCGTATCTCGAGGAAAAGCACGCGCAAATCCTGCAACTGGCCCGGATACAGGGGTTCGAGGCCTCGGGCCTGTCGCAAGAGGATTACGACGCAGAATGGGCGCAGTTCGAACAGCAATTGTTGGTGGATCGCAATAACAGTTGGATGGACCACATCCTGAGTATTCAGGATCAGACGGCAGTCATCGCGGTAGGCGCCGGGCATCTCAGTCAGACATACGGTTTGCTCTCGCTTCTGGAAAAGGAAGGCTACACGCTGACGCGCGCGCCGTTCTGATGTCTCGGCATGTCAGACCAACAGTCGCAGCGGCCCGCAAGCGGGTGACAAGCCATGTCATGCGCCCTATAAGGCGCGCAAATTTCCAATCCGCAGGACGCTGACATGACAACCCTAGTATTTGGTCACAAATCCCCCGACACCGATTCCACCGGCTCTCCGATCCTGTGGTCGTGGTATCTCAACGAGGTCAAAGGCGAGCAGGCTGAACCCGTGCTACTGGGCGAGCCCAACACCGAAGCCGCCTTCATGCTGCAGCGCTGGGACCTGCCCAAGCCGCGCATCATCGAAGACGTTGAAGCGGACGCTCCGGTTGTTATCGTCGACACCAATAACCCGGCCGAGCTGCCCGCCAGCGTCAACAGCGCTGATATCCGCGCCATCATCGATCACCACAAGCTGGTCGGCGGTCTGGAAACCAAAGGTCCGATCAATATCACTGTGCGCCCTCTGGCCTGCACAGCGACCATCATGGTTGACCTGATGGGTGACGACGCCGCCAAGATGCCCGAGGCCATCAAAGGCGCGGCGTTGACTTGCATCCTGTCCGACACGCTCGAATTCCGCTCGCCCACCACCACCGCGCATGACCGCGAAGTGGCTGAGAAACTGGCGGCTGAGTTGGGTCTGGACGTTTCGGCCTATGCAGCCGACATGTTCGCGGCAAAATCAGATGTATCCTCGTTCTCGGATGCCGAACTGATCCGTATGGACAGCAAGGAATACGAAGTCGAGGGCACCAAGTTCCGTGTCTCGGTTCTGGAAACCACCGCCCCGGGCGTTGTTTTGGACCGCAAGGAAAGCCTGGCCGCGTCGATGGTTGACGTAGCAAAGGAAGACAGCGTCGATCAGGTGCTGCTGTTCGTCGTGGACATCCTGAACGAAGAAGCCACCCTGCTGGTGCCAAATGATTTGGTCAAAACCGTCGCCGAGAAAAGCTTCGGTGCATCGGTCGACGGTGACGCTGTGGTCCTGCCCGGCATCATGAGCCGGAAAAAGCAGATCATTCCGAACCTCAAGGTCTGAGACCTTACTCTAAGGCGCCCCAAGCGGGCGCCTTTTTCTTTGTGCGAGGCTCTGCCTCGCGCTTCGGGATATTTTTAGCCAGATGAAGTGCGGATCCCCTGCTTCTTCTGTTTCAAAATACCTCGGGGGAGTCGCGGCTTGCCGCGGCGGGGGCAGCGCCCCCTCTGGCAAAACCCGCCAAGCTCTGCCATAGGCTTTGCTGTCCGCAGACCATGCCAAAGGGAATCCCATGACCCAGATCATCTCCGCCCTCCACGAGATCTCCGATCGCTACAAAGTGCTTTTCGTCGACCTTTGGGGCTGTGTTCACAATGGGATCACTGCATATCCAGAAGCGGTAGCCGCACTGCAGACCTACCGCTCGAAGGGCGGTTTCGTTGTTCTGGTGACAAACTCACCAAAACCGCGCGCGGGCGTCGCCACGCAGTTATCGCAGTTCAACGTCCCTGCCGACGCCTATGACACGATCGCCACAAGCGGAGATTCAGCCCGTTCAGCCATGTTCCGCGGGACAGTCGGCGAAAAAGTTTACTTCATGGGCGAATGGGAACGCGATGCGGGGTTTTTTGAGCCGCTGAAGCTGTTGGACCATCCCGTTCATATCGAGCGCGTCCCTCTGGATCAGGCCGAGGGGATCGTCTGCTGTGGGCCGTTTGATACGATGGCGGATCCCGGCGTCAATCGCCCGGACTTCCTCTATGCCAAGCAAAAAGGCATGAAGCTGCTATGTGCGAACCCTGACATAGTGGTCGATCGGGGCGAAGTTAGGGAATGGTGCGCGGGCGCTTTGGCGAAGCTCTATACCGAGATGGGTGGCGAGAGCCTGTATTTCGGCAAACCCCATCCTCCGATCTATGATCTGGCGCGTCGGCGTGTGCAGGAAATGGATGTTGACGTCTCGGACAGCGACATTCTGGCTATCGGCGACGGCCCGCATACCGACATCCTTGGCGGCATGGGGGAGGGAATCGATACGCTCTTTATCTCAGGCGGGTTGGCCGCAGCTGAGACGAAAACGTCGCACCACCCCCACGCAGAATCCCTAAGCGACTATATCGAAAGGGAAAAGATCAATCCCACCTATACAATCGGGCGTTTGCGCTAGTCATTTTTCACTTGATTTTCTGCAGTTGCGAAGTAATAAAGTTGCCAGCGGATGGCCGGCAGTAGACTTTTATTACCCGGCAGAATTCAAGTGAGGGCACCATGTTGGACAATCTTCCACGCGGAACGATCTGTATTGAAGACATCGAGATGGGCATGTCCCGCCACCTGCGCAAAGTGGTGACGGATGAAGATATCGAGATGTTCGCGCAGGTCTCGACTGACCGGAACCCTGTGCATCTGGATGATGACTACGCCCGCGATACGATCTTTGAGGGCCGCATTGCGCATGGGATGCTCACGGCCGGTTTGATCTCGGCCGTGATCGGCGAGCAACTGCCCGGTCATGGGACGGTCTACATGGGCCAGTCACTGAAGTTCCTAGCTCCGGTCCGCCCCGGCGACATGGTCTATGCCGAGGTCAAGGTGATCGACATTGATTTTGCCAAACGCCGCGTGAAGCTGGACTGTCACTGCGCAGTCGATGGTAAGAAGGTTCTGGTCGGCGAAGCCATGGTCCTTGCCCCATCGCGTAAGTTCGACTGAGCGAGTAGACACGCACCCCTGCCACAGAGGGGTTTAATCCCTGCAGCAATGACCGGCGCGCTGCAACGGTCATTGCTGAACCGAACGACACACTGCCACTCACCATCCGAGCGGGTCGAATTGTCCGAAATTCTCGAAGGTCACGCTTGAACATACTGTTGATGAACAGTACCCAAAGCGCATGCAGATCATCCGGGACTTCCAGTATATCGAGCCAGAAGATCGCGGCGCCAGCGTGGCGATCGGGAACTTCGATGGCGTCCATGTGGGGCATCAGTCGGTTATCGAGCTGGCGCGCAATGCGGCTCCGAATGCGCCTCTGGGCGTGCTGACGTTTGAACCGCATCCGCGTGAGTATTTTGCACCCGATGCGCCTCCGTTTCGATTGATGCGCGGAAACGCTCGGGCACACCGGCTTGAGAAGCTGGGCGTACAAAAGCTTTACGAACTGCCCTTCAATGCCGCTTTGGCCGGGCTGACCCCCGAGGAATTCGCGCGCAATGTGATCTGCGACGGTTTGGGCTTGTCTCATATCGTTGTGGGTGCCGATTTCTGCTTTGGCAAAGGGCGGGTTGGAACGGCGCAGGACATGGTCCGCTTTGGCGAGCAAATGGGGTTCGGCGTGACCATCGCCCCTTTGATGGAGCGTTCCGAAAACGTCGTCTCTTCGACCGCGGTCCGAACCGCGCTCAGCGAAGGCCGCCCCGGCGATGCGGCGACCATGCTGGGCCATTGGCACCGCATCGAAGGCGAGGTCATCGGCGGCGAGCAGCGCGGACGCGAGCTGGGCTTTCCCACCGCTAATATGTCGATCGAGGGCCTGCACCCACCAAAGTTCGGCGTCTATGCCGTTCTGGTGGATGTGCTGGACGGCCCAAACAAGGGCTCCTACCAAGGCGCGGCGTCGATTGGCGTACGCCCCATGTTCAATGGTGAGGTCCCCAATATCGAGACCTTCCTGTTTGATTTCTCCGGCGATCTATACGGTGCAACCCTCTCGGTCGGGTTGGTCGAGTTCCTGCGCCCTGAAATGAAGTTCGATGGTCTGGACGGGCTGATCGCCCAGATGGATGCCGATTGCGCGAAATCACGCGACATTCTGGCCGCGCGATGAGCGTGGATCCGATCAACCGCGCGGGCCTGCCCCCGCGCTTTTGGGAACGCAAACCCCTGCGCAAGATGAACAAGCGCGAGTGGGAGGCGCTCTGCGATGGGTGCGGCAAATGTTGCCTGAACAAGCTGGAAGACGAAGACACTGGCGAGGTCGCGCTGACCTGCGTCGCCTGCCGCCTTTTGGACGATGAAAGCTGCCGTTGCACCCAGTATGACATCCGGCACCAGTTCGTGCCCGAATGCATCGTCATGACGCCAGAAAACATCGACTCACACGCCTACTGGCTACCCCAAACCTGCGCCTATCGCCTACTGTGGGAGGGTAAGCCTCTCTATGATTGGCACCCCTTGCTGTCTGGCACAGCCGATAGCGTTCATGCCGCCGGCGTCTCGGTTCAGGGGCGTACCGTGTCCGAGTTCGAGACCCCCATGGAAGAGTGGGAAGACTATATCATTGAGGAGCCGACCTGATGTATTTCGCTTCCGATAATTCCGGGCCTGTCCATCCGCAGGTACTGGCAAAACTGGCCGAGGCCAATCAGGGCTATCAGATGGCCTATGGGGCTGACGCGCTGATGAATGAGGTCCGAGACCGCCTTCGCAGCATTTTCGAAGCCCCCGGCGCGGCGGTCTATCTGGTGGCGACCGGAACGGCAGCGAATTCACTGGCGCTGGCCACCCTCTCCAACCCGTGGGAGACGATCTTCTGCTCTCCGGTCGCGCATATCCACGAGGATGAATGCAATGCGCCCGAATTCTACAGTGGCGCCAAGCTGACCCTAGTGCCGGGCACTGACAAGATGACCCCCGAGGCGCTGCGCCGGACGATTTCCGTTGAAGAAACGCGTGGTGTTCATGGACCTCAACGCGGGCCTGTTTCCATCACACAAGTGACCGAGCGAGGGTCGGTTTATTCGTTGGAAGAATTGCAAGCGCTGTGTTTGGTTGCGAAGGAGTATGACCTGCCGGTGCATCTGGATGGCGCGCGGTTTACGAATGCTCTTGTCGCGTTGGGATGTTCACCGGCCGAGATGACATGGAAGGCGGGCGTGGATGCGGTCAGCTTTGGTGGGACCAAGAACGGGCTGATGGGGGTCGAGGCGGTGATCTTCTTCGACGAATCCAAAGCATGGGAATTCGAGCTGCGCCGCAAACGCGGGGCGCATTTGTTCTCGAAACATCGGTATCTGTCTGCCCAGATGGCAGCCTATCTGGAAGACGATCTTTGGCTGACATCGGCACGTCAGGCAAATGCCAACTGCGCCCGTTTGGCCGAGGGTTTACGCGCCAAAGGAGCCGATTTCCTGCATGAGCCACAGGCCAACATGATTTTCGCCTCCTTCCCGCGCGCCAAGCACCGCCAGCTTCACGCGGCGGGCGCGGTCTATCACCTGTGGGGGGCGCAGTTGGAAGGTGCGGATGAGGCAGAGCCTCTGCCCTGCCGTCTGGTCTGTGACTGGTCGATCAGCCACGAACAGATCAACCAGTTTCTATCCCATCTGTAGGCTCAGCCTTTCAACTCGGCCAAATGTTGGTCGAGGTCGTCCAGACTGTCCTGCCCCCAGAACCGCTGACCATCTGGTGTGATGTAGAAGGGCGCGCCGAAAGCACCGCTCTCCACGGCCTCTTCCAGATTGGCAGCGTAGGTCTCGGCCCCCACCAACAGGCCGCTATCGGCCAGATCGGCATCGAACCCGGCTTGCGTCAGGCAATCACGGATCACGTTGTCCTGCGCAACGTCTTTCTCTTCGGCCCAACAGGCCCGCAGCAGCGAATGGCATAGTTTACCCACATCCCCCGATCCATCCTTGGCTGCTGCAATCACGGCATACGAGGACGGAGCCATATTGGTCGGCCAATGCGCCGGTTTCAGGTTGAACGGTACGCCTAACTTTTTCGCGACCCGCACCAAATTCTGTGCGCGGTATTCAATACGGGAAATATGCCGGTCTTTTGGTGGCGTCCCGCCCGTGCGCCCGAACAGCGCCATGATGTCCAGCGGTTTGTAATTGATCGTCGCGCCATGCTTGGCTGCGATCTCCTCCAGCCGTGTGCCCGCCAGATAGGTATAGGGTGAAATTGTCGCAAAATAGTAGTCAATCTGGGTCATATGCACTTTCTCCGCTGCGTTGTCTTTGCGGAACGGTAAGGCCATGCTAAGCGGTGTCAACATCACGAATCTGTCACATTGCCAACGCTGCCCGGGGACTCCAGCCGATGCCGACACTCCACGAACCCAAGCTGATTGCTGGGAACGCTAACCTTCCGCTTGCCGAAACCATTTCACGCCGCATGAGCCTGTATCGTGGCGTTGATCAGGGCCTGGTCGATGCCCGCGTCGAGCGCTTCAACGACGGCGAGATTTTCGTCGAGGTGTTCGAGAACGTCCGTGGCGAGGATATGTTCATCATCCAGCCGACCTCGAACCCGGCGAATGACAACCTGATGGAACTGCTGATCATCGCCGATGCGCTGCGCCGCTCGTCCGCGCAGCGCATCACCGCCGTGATCCCTTACTTTGGCTACGCCCGTCAGGACCGCCGTACCAAGGCGCGCACACCGATCTCGGCCAAGCTGGTCGCCAACATGCTGACCGGCGCAGGGATCGAGCGGGTTCTGACCATGGACCTGCACGCGGCCCAGATTCAGGGCTTTTTCGACATCCCGGTAGACAACCTTTATGCCTCGCCAATCTTTGCATTGGATGTGAAAAACCAGTTCAAAGACAATATGGACGAGATCATGGTGGTCTCACCCGATGTAGGCGGTGTGGCCCGCGCGCGCGAACTGGCCAAGCGGATCGAAGCCCCCCTGTCGATCGTCGACAAACGCCGCGAAAAGGCCGGTGAAGTGGCCGAGATGACCGTCATCGGCGATGTCAAAGACAAGATCTGCCTGATCGTTGACGACATGTGCGACACCGCCGGCACCCTGTGCAAAGCAGCGCAGGTGTTGCTGGATAACGGCGCGAAAGAGGTCCACTCCTACATCACCCATGGCGTCATGAGCGGCCCCGCGGTTGAGCGTGTGACGAATTCGGTGATGAAATCTCTGGTTTTGACCGACACGATCCAGCCGACTGATGCGATCCTGAAAGCCAAGAATATCCGCATCGTGCCGACCGCACCGATCTTTACCCAGGCTATCCTGAACATCTGGAACGGCACCAGCGTCTCGTCCCTGTTCGAGGACAAGACACTGACCCCGATCTACGAATCCATGTACCAGATGGACTAATCTGACAGGGCGGCTTGCGATAGCCGCCCTTTTCTTTTCAGCAGCGGCGGATTAGGACGCCCCTGCCCTATCTCTACCACCATACAGCGGGACAGCGTTCTCATGACTGAAACCAAACGCGTCGTTCTTTCCAGCGACCACGCCGCCATCGACCTGCGCCAGACCCTTGCCGCACATATCGCCCAAGCCGGGTGGGAGGTCGTCGATATCGGCCCCACCACGCCTGAAAGCACGCACTACCCACTGCACGGCAAGGCTGCGGCCGAACGCGTTGCCTCGGGCGATTGCAATCTGGGTATTCTGCTGTGTGGCACGGGTCAGGGGATCATGATGGCCGCAAACAAGGTTCCAGGTATCCGTTGTGGCGTTTGCTCGGACACGTTTTCGGCCCGGATGATCCGCCAGCACAATAACGCCAACATGCTGTCGATCGGCGCACGGGTCATTGGCGAAGGTCAGGCGCTCGACATCGTGGATGCGTTTCTGGCGGCTGAGTTCGAAGGCGGCCGCCACGCAACACGCGTGGACATGATCGAAGACTGACCAAAGCACTGGCCCGCATGGGCTGCGGGCCATGGCACCGGCCTTAGGAGATATCCCAATCATCCTCATGGGCAACTTCACCAATAGCCGTCCATGAGGCGCGGATACGCGCGATCTTCGTGTCGGACCATGTTCGAAACACAGCCGTGAACCCTTCGGCCGTGATCTCTTCGGCCTGCACCTCGGCGCGCAGAGCCGAGGAAGTATCCACATCCCACAAAGACACTCCGATCTGGATCAACGGAGCTGACCGGAACGACTGGCTGAATTTCACCGGGGAACGACGCTCACGCGGGCCGTTGCCTGTCCACATGTCGCCGCCGTTGGAAAAGTCTGAGAACAGAACCGTCTCGCCTTGGTCAATACCTATAGGATGGGTGCGAAAAGTCTTCATATTATTATGTCTTTAACTCGTAATTACCGGAACTTATTCCACAGTTATCTCACAATCACGACAAAAAAACGGCCCCGCAAAAGCGAGGCCGTTCAATTCTTCTGCAGGTGAACCTGTTACAGGCTCATATGCGTTCCAAGGGCTTCCATATCGGCCAGCAGCTTGGCGGCTTCGTCGACGATGGACTGATCATCGCCTTCCTTGGCCGCATCATGCGAGGCACGCGCGTCGGCGATCAAGTCATCGAGATGCGACCGGGTCACTTCGGCAACCGGAATGGCCTTTTCGGCCAGAACCGACAGGCCATCACCGTTGATCTGAGCAAACCCGCCGGTCACCAGATATTCACTGGTGCCTTCGGGCGCGTCGACCTTCAGGATGCCCGGGCGCAGCGTCGTGATCGTAGGGGCATGATCGGGCATTGCCGTCATGTCCCCGTCCGCGCCGGGTAGCTGGACCGCGGTGGCCGCGAGCGAAGCGAGGCTCCGCTCGGGGCTGACGAGGTCGAATTGCATTGTGTTTGCCATCAGGGATACTCCTTAGGCGGCTTCTGCGGCCATCTTCTCCGCTTTGGCGATCACTTCGTCGATGCCGCCAACCATCAGAAAGGCCGCTTCGGGCAGGTGATCGTATTCGCCAGCCACAACAGCTTTGAACGATGCGATGGTCACGTCCAGAGGAACCTGAACGCCGGGCGAACCGGTGAAGACTTCGGCAACATCGAACGGCTGCGACAGGAAGCGCTCGATCTTTCGGGCACGGGCAACGGTCAGTTTGTCTTCTTCCGACAGTTCGTCCATGCCGAGGATGGCGATGATGTCCTGCAGCGACTTGTAGCGCTGGAGGATCTGCTGAACGTCGGTCGCAACCGCGTAGTGCTCTTCACCAACGATGGCCGGGTCCAGCAGACGCGACGACGAGTCGAGCGGGTCAACAGCCGGGTAGATACCCTTTTCCGAGATCGCACGGTTAAGAACGGTGGTCGCATCCAAGTGAGCAAACGAGGTGGCCGGCGCGGGGTCGGTAAGGTCGTCCGCAGGAACGTAGATCGCCTGCACCGAGGTGATCGAGCCCGACTTGGTCGAGGTGATGCGTTCTTGCAGAGCACCCATGTCGGTCGCCAGTGTCGGCTGGTAGCCCACCGCCGAAGGAATACGACCCAGCAGAGCCGAAACCTCGGAGCCCGCTTGCGTAAAGCGGAAGATGTTATCGACGAAGAACAGAACGTCGGTACCGGACTGGTCGCGGAACTGCTCGGCCAGGGTCAGACCGGTCAGAGCAACACGCGCACGCGCACCCGGAGGTTCGTTCATCTGACCGTAAACCAGAGCAACCTGCGATTCCGACAGGTTGTCCGGCTTAATAACGTTCGATTCGATCATCTCGTGGTACAGGTCGTTCCCTTCACGGGTCCGTTCACCAACGCCCGCGAACACCGAGAAACCCGAGTGCACTTTTGCGATGTTGTTGATCAGTTCCATGATCAGAACGGTTTTACCAACTCCGGCGCCGCCGAACAGGCCGATCTTACCGCCTTTGGCGTAGGGGGCCAGCAGGTCAACAACCTTGATGCCGGTGACCAGGATTTCCGACTCGGTCGACTGTTCGTCGAACTCGGGTGCGGGCTGGTGGATTGCGCGGGCTTCAGTTGCTTCAACCGGGCCTTTTTCGTCAATCGGTTCGCCAACAACGTTCAGGATGCGGCCCAGAGTCGCGTTACCAACCGGAACCGAGATCGGTGCGCCAGTGTCGGTTACAACTTCGCCGCGGACCAGACCTTCGGTCGCGTCCATCGCGATGGTACGGACGGTGTTTTCACCCAGGTGCTGAGCAACTTCCAACACCAGGCGCTTGCCGTTGTTGGTGGTTTCCAGCGCGTTCAGAATTTCAGGCAACTGATCTTCGAACTGCACGTCGACGACGGCCCCGATGATCTGTGTGACTTTGCCTTTTGCATTCGCCATGTTTCGTCTCCGGTTTTCTTACAGCGCTTCGGCGCCGGAAATAATTTCAATCAGCTCGTTGGTGATCACGGCCTGACGCGAGCGGTTGAACTGAATCGTCAGCTTGTCGATCATCTCACCCGCGTTGCGTGTCGCGTTATCCATCGCGGACATCCGTGCACCCTGTTCAGACGCTCCGTTTTCGAGCAGAGCCGAGAAGATCGCGGTCGCAACCCCCTTGGGCAGCAGGTCGGCCAGAATGGCCTCTTCGCTGGGCTCGTAGTCGAAGATTGCACCGCTGTCGTCACCTGCCGCTTCGTCTTCGAACGAGGCGGGGATAACCTGCTGTGCCGTCGGGATCTGGGTCACAACGTTGACGAACTTCGAGTAGAAGATCGTGGCAACATCGAACTCACCCGCATCGAAGCGAGACAGGACGTCCTTCGCGATGTCTTGCGCATTGGTGTAGCCAATACGTTTGACTTCGCTCAGGTCGACATGACCTACGAACAAATCGCCCAGATCGCGCTTGAGCGCGTCGCGGCCTTTTTTGCCAACGGTCAGAACTTTGACCGTTTTGCCTTTGCCGCGCAGCTCTTCAGCTTTGGCGCGGGCCAGCTTGGCGATGTTCGCGTTGAAGCCGCCACACAGGCCGCGTTCAGCTGTCATCACAACCAGCAGATGGACATCATCACTGCCCGTACCACGGAGCAGCTTGGGGGCGCTGTCGCTACCCCCGACCGAAGCCGCCAACCCCGCCATCACGGCATTGAACCGCTCGGCATAGGGGCGCGAGGCTTCGGCAGATTCCTGGGCGCGGCGCAGTTTTGCGGCCGCGACCATCTGCATGGCCTTGGTGATCTTGCGGGTCGATTTGACCGACTCGATCCTGTTTTTAAGGTCCTTCAGACTAGGCATCGGAACCTCCTATCAAGCGAAGGTCGCGGCAAATTCGTCGATCGCTGCCTTGATCTTGTCGGACGCGTCACCTTTGATCTTGGGATCTTCGTCGGTGAGCCATGTCAGCAGGTCAGCGTGCTTACCGCGCAGGTGCGCCAGCAGACCGGCCTCATAGCGGCCAACATCCGATACGTCGATCTTGTCGAGGTAACCGTTGGTACCAGCGAAGATGACGCAGACGATTTCCGCGTTGGTCAGCGGCGAGTACTGCGGCTGTTTCATCAGCTCGGTCAGACGCGCACCACGGTTCAGCAGCTGCTGGGTTGCGGCGTCGAGGTCCGAACCAAACTGCGCAAACGCAGCCATTTCGCGGTACTGAGCCAGTTCCAGTTTAACCGGACCAGCAACCGATTTCATCGCGTTGGTCTGAGCCGAGGAGCCCACACGCGAAACCGACAGACCGGTGTTCACAGCAGGACGGATACCTTGGTAGAACAGTTCGGTTTCCAGGAAGATCTGACCGTCGGTGATCGAAATCACGTTGGTCGGAATAAACGCCGAAACGTCACCACCCTGCGTTTCGATAACCGGCAGAGCGGTCAGCGAGCCTGCACCGAAATCTTCGTTCAGCTTCGCCGAACGTTCCAGCAGACGGGAGTGGAGGTAGAAAACGTCACCCGGATAGGCTTCACGTCCGGGCGGACGGCGCAGCAGCAGCGACATCTGACGATAGGACACAGCCTGTTTCGACAGGTCATCATAGATGATCAGAGCATGGCGGCCATTGTCGCGGAAGTATTCAGCCATCGCGGTCGCCGAGTATGGCGCCAGGAACTGCATCGGCGCCGGGTCGGACGCGGTTGCGGCAACAACGATCGAGTATTCAATCGCGCCGGACTCTTCCAGTTTCTTCACCAGCTGTGCAACGGTCGAACGCTTCTGACCAACAGCCACGTAAATGCAGTACAGTTTCTTCGACTCGTCGTCGCCTGCTGCGTCGTTGTAAACTTTCTGGTTCAGGATGGTGTCTAGGGCCACAGCGGTTTTACCGGTCTGACGGTCACCAATGATCAGTTCCCGCTGGCCGCGGCCGATCGGGATCATCGCGTCAACCGATTTCAGGCCGGTTGCCATCGGCTCGTGCACCGATTTACGCGGGATGATGCCGGGGGCTTTAACGTCTGCAACGCCACGCTTGGTTGCGTTGATCGGGCCTTTGCCGTCCAGCGGGTTGCCCAGACCGTCAACAACGCGGCCCAGCAGCTCGTCACCGATCGGAACGTCCACGATCGAGTTGGTGCGCTTAACAGTGTCACCTTCTTTGATATCACGGTCAGAACCGAAGATAACGACACCAACGTTGTCGCTTTCCAGGTTCAGCGCCATGCCCATGATGCCACCGGGGAATTCGACCATTTCACCCGCTTGCACGTTGTCCAGGCCGTATACACGGGCAATCCCGTCACCGACGCTCAGCACGCGGCCGATCTCGGCCACTTCGGCTTCCTGACCAAAATTCTTGATCTGGTCCTTCAGGATTGCAGAAATCTCTGCAGCTTGGATTCCCATTTATCCGACCTCTTTCATTGCATTCTGTAGGGAGTTCAGCTTCGAACGGATCGAACTATCGATCATTTTCGAGCCCACTTTAACGACAAGACCGCCGATGAGGCTTTCATCCACGGTCGCATTGATAGTCACGGTCTTGCCCACACGCTCGGACAGCGTCTTGGACAGTTTTTCCATTTGCGTCTTGGTCAGCGCCTTGGCCGAGGCGACATCGGCGGTCACTTCGCCGCGCTCTTCGGCCAGCATATCGCGCAGGACTTGCACCAGCTGCGGCACCACAAACAGGCGACGCTTCTGTGCCATCAGACCCAGCGTGTTGCGCAGGATGGCGTTCAGGCCCATCTTGTCAGCAACAGCGGCAATGGCGTTTTCCTGTTCGGCGCGGGAAACCAGCGGAGATGCGATCAGGTCGCGCAGATCGGCGCTTTCGCCCAGTGCTGCTGCAAGATCATTGATGCCGGATTCCAGACCTGCAAGGTCTTTGTTCTCTTTTGCGATCTCGAAAATCGCGGTGGCATAGCGCTCGGCGATGCCTGTGGAAATCGAAGCTGGTTCGGACACGTCCACCCTTCCGATACTTAGGCCCCGAAAACCGCGCGCGCAGCCAACCCGGGGGCGTGAAGATACCCCGTCCTTGAAGGGCGGGGATCAAAATCACCGGGGATGTATCAGAGGTGCTTCCACCAAGCAATACGCGATAGCGGTAACTGAATTATCCACAAAACGTTAGTTTTCATAGGCTTAACCCAAGTGCGACCGTTTGGACCCCTTGGCGCAGTTGAAAAATGTTACTGATTTGCAGGTTTTTGCGATTCCTGTGACCTTTTTCCCGCATTTTTTCCCAATGACTGCGCGGAATCGTCACGCCGGCTTCAGCAAACCGTCCAGCGCCTTGATCGGACGTTTCACCTTGTCCTTGGTGACCGTACCGCTTGGCGGGCGGATCAGCTTGCTGACCTCAACCATTAGCACGCCTCCGGCCATAATGGTGGGAATACGCTGGCCGGTTTTTTCGATCAGGCTACCCGATTTTAGCCAGAACCGTCGGAACGAGGGCGGCAGATACAGCGCGGAACAGTGGTTTTCAGGCACGAAATGATGACTGCGCAGAAGGTTCTCAAGTTGCGTGGCCGAATATGGGTGACCAAATCCGAACGGTGTCCGGTCGGATCGCGACCACAGCCC
Source organism: Ruegeria sp. B10 (assembly GCF_056539825.1). NCBI lineage: Bacteria > Pseudomonadati > Pseudomonadota > Alphaproteobacteria > Rhodobacterales > Roseobacteraceae > Ruegeria > Ruegeria sp. B10. Next base: position 96,463 of record NZ_JBQFVP010000008.1, on the reverse strand, counting down.
CGCCCGGTTCGGCACTACAAAAAGCGCCCTCCCCCCCGGCCCCAACACGCGCCAGCATTCCTCAAGCACCTTGCTGGGCTGTTCCGAGGTCTCAAGCCCGTGCATCACCACCAGCTTGTCCACGTGGCCCGTCTCAATCGGCCAGAGCGTTTCTTCGGTCAGGACGGACACATTGGGCATCCCGGCAGGCCAGGGCATCACCCCCTGAGGGCCGGGCATCAAACCGATAACCCGCCGCGCATCGGCGAGGTAGGGCCGCAGAAGAGGGACCGCAAAGCCAAATCCGGCCACCGTCTGGCCCTTCGCCTCGGGCCAGAGGTCGATCAGCCGACCACGAATCGCAGCCTGCGCCGCACGGCCCAGCGTGCTGCGATAGTAGAAATTCCTCAGATCCTGCACATCAAGATGCATTGCGGACACCCGGTCAATCGGCTTAGCTGAGGCGCAGTCTAGCAACGAAAGGGCAAAAGGCCATGCCTCTTGAGATCGTAACCATCCCATGTCTCAGCGATAATTACGCGTTTCTTGCGCATGATGCCCAGAGCGGCGCGACCGCGCTGATCGACGCACCCGAAGCCGGGCCCATCCTGGCCGAGTTGGAGGCGCGCGGCTGGGCCCTCAGCCATGTCTTGCTGACCCATCACCACTGGGATCACGTCGATGGGCTGCCCGGAATTCTTGAAAAACACCCGGCCAAGGTGATCGGAGCAGCAGCTGATGCACACCGCCTGCCCCCGCTCGACCAACAAGTCAGCGACGGTGAGAACTTTGAGATCGCAGGTGAGCCAGTTCAGGTAATAGATGTCTCGGGGCACACTTTGGGTCACGTCGCCTATTACATGCCGCAAAGTGCCGCTGTCTTCACTGCGGATAGCCTGATGGCGCTGGGATGCGGGCGCTTATTCGAAGGCACGCCAGAGCAGATGTGGCGCTCCCTCAGCAAGCTTGCGGCGCTGCCAGATGACACGCTGGTCTGTTCGGGCCACGAGTACACCCAGTCTAACGCCAAATTCGCCGTCACCGTCGACCCAACCAACACGGCGCTACAACAGCGCGTCGTCGATATCGACCGCGCGCGGGCCGCAGGGCAGCCCACGGTGCCGTCGAAACTGAGCCTGGAAAAGGCAACCAACCCGTTCCTGCGCGCCGATGATCCGGCGATTCTAGCCCATTTGGGCATGGAAGGCGCGGACCCGGTTGCTGTTTTTGCCGAGATCAGGGGTAGAAAAGACAATTTCTGATGCCTATTTGACCATCCTCACGGCCACTCTCACAACAAATGTGACTGTCAAGTGAAAGAAAACCCTTGAAGCCGGGCGTCGATCAACCAAACTCTAATAGTATGAGGACATGGTTGGGATGGGGATCCGGCCGCAAGCCTGCCCCCTTCTGACCCAAGACAGAGGAGCACCCGCGTGCCTTCATTCTCGAGCACTTTGGAACAAGCCATTCACGCAGCTCTGGCAGCGGCGAATGAACGGCGACATGAGTTTGCTACGTTAGAGCATCTACTACTGGCGCTATTGGAAGAGCCTGACGCAATCCGGGTCATGAAAGCCTGCAGCGTCGATCTGGACGAATTGCGCAGCACATTGGTCGAATTCATTGATGAGGATCTGTCGAACCTCGTCACCGATATCGACGGGTCCGAGGCCGTACCAACGGCAGCATTCCAGCGCGTCATCCAGCGCGCGGCCATTCACGTGCAAAGCTCGGGCCGGACTGAGGTCACAGGCGCGAACGTACTGGTCGCCATCTTCGCCGAACGCGAAAGCAACGCCGCTTATTTCCTGCAGGAACAGGACATGACCCGGTATGACGCGGTCAATTTCATTGCGCACGGCGTCGCGAAAGACCCGGCCTATGGCGAAAGCCGCTCAGTTTCGGGCGCGGATCAGGTCGAAGATGAAGTGCAGGCCACCGCCAGCGACGAAGATCAAAAAGAAAGCGCCCTGGGCAAATATTGCGTCGATCTGAACGCCAAATCGCGCGCAGGCGATGTGGACCCGCTGATCGGTCGCGCCGATGAGGTCGAGCGCTGCATTCAGGTGCTGTGCCGCCGGCGCAAGAACAACCCGCTGTTAGTAGGCGACCCCGGCGTGGGCAAGACGGCGATTGCCGAAGGTCTGGCGCATAAGATCGTTGCTGGCGAAGCCCCGGATGTACTTTCGAACACCACCATTTACTCGCTCGACATGGGCGCTCTGCTGGCCGGAACCCGCTACCGCGGCGATTTCGAAGAACGTCTCAAGGCGGTCGTGACCGAGTTGGAAGATCACCCAGATGCGGTGCTGTTCATCGACGAAATCCACACCGTGATTGGTGCCGGAGCGACCTCAGGCGGGGCCATGGACGCGTCCAACCTGCTGAAGCCTGCGCTTCAGGGCGGCAAGCTGCGCACCATGGGGTCGACCACCTACAAAGAATTCCGTCAGCATTTCGAAAAAGACCGCGCGCTCAGCCGTCGGTTCCAGAAGATCGACGTGAACGAGCCTTCGGTCGAAGACAGCGTGAAGATCCTGCGCGGTCTGAAGCCCTATTTCGAAGAGCATCACGCCATCAAATACACCGCGGATGCGATCAAAACCGCTGTGGAACTGTCGGCGCGCTATATCAATGACCGCAAATTGCCGGATAAGGCGATCGACGTCATCGACGAAGCCGGGGCCGCGCAGCATTTGCTGGCCGAAAGCAAGCGCCGCAAGACAATCGGTGTGAAGGAGATTGAGGCCGTTGTCGCCAAGATCGCCCGTATCCCGCCGAAGAACGTCACCAAAGACGATGCAGTGGTTCTGAAAGACCTCGAAGCCTCTCTCAAGCGTGTGGTCTTTGGTCAGGATGACGCCATTGTGGCCTTGGCCAGCGCGATCAAACTGGCGCGCGCCGGACTGCGGGAGCCTGAAAAGCCCATCGGAAACTACCTATTTGCCGGTCCGACCGGTGTGGGTAAGACCGAGGTGGCGAAACAGCTGGCCGACAATCTGGGCGTGGAACTGCTGCGCTTTGACATGTCGGAATACATGGAGAAACACGCGGTCAGCCGTCTGATCGGTGCACCTCCGGGCTATGTCGGGTTTGATCAGGGCGGTCTGTTGACCGATGGCGTCGACCAGCATCCTCACTGCGTCTTGCTGTTGGATGAGATCGAGAAAGCGCACCCGGATGTGTTCAACATCCTGCTGCAGGTCATGGACCATGGCGAGCTGACCGATCACAACGGCCGTACGGTGAACTTCCGCAACGTGGTCCTGATCATGACCTCGAATGCGGGCGCGCAGGAACAGGCAAAGGCCGCGATCGGCTTTGGCCGCGACCGTCGCGAGGGCGAAGATACCGCCGCGATCGAGCGGACCTTTACGCCGGAATTCCGCAACCGTCTGGACGCGGTGATCTCGTTCGCGCCGCTACCGAAAGAGATCATCCTGCAGGTGGTAGAAAAGTTCGTTCTGCAGCTTGAGGCTCAACTTCTGGATCGCGGCGTGACCATCGACCTGACGCCCAAAGCTGCCGCATGGCTGGCCGACAAAGGCTATGACGACAAGATGGGCGCGCGCCCTCTGGGCCGCGTGATACAGGAACACATCAAAAAGCCTCTGGCAGAGGAGTTGCTGTTTGGCAAACTCGCCAAGGGCGGTGTTGTTCGTGTCTCGGTCAAGAAAGGCGATCTGCACTTGGATATCCTCGGCCCCGATCAGCCGCGCATTCCGGGCAACAAGCCTCCGCTTTTGACGGCGGATTGATCGCAGTTCAACGAATCAGAAAAACCCTCCAGTGTTTGGCGGGTTTTTTCATGTCGAAAACCCTTGTGGTCAAAGTCCGTTTGTCACAGCCCAGTTTGGATTTGACGCGCTGAAGCAGTATTGGCGACGGCCCATTTTCCCCGAACCGCCCAATAGCCGGATAGCAGGCTGGACGCATAGCGCATTCCTAGCTGACCTTGAAACAACGCCGACAGCACAGCGATGCTCAGATCGCGGGCTTTACGCAGCCTCCCCGCTTTGGTCGGCCTAAAGTACTCAAAATCGATGAACCTGATCTGCTGCCCGTCCCAGCACATATCGCGAAAGGCAGGGCGGCCATGGGCAATATCTGACGCATGAAGCCGCGCCAAGGCCCGGCCTGCGGCGCGACAGGCTGTTTGTTTTTTGAAAAGCTTACGGGAACGATCACCGCAAAACCGGGTCAGGCTGAGACCCGCATCCTCGACGGCGATGAAATCCGAACCCTCGGCCAAGATGCGCGGCACCGGCACGCCTTTGTTCCACAAATAGCGATGCGACGTCCGATCCCTGGCAAACGCCGCCTGAGGGCAGCCTTTGACCAGCCAGAGAAGGGGTGCAAAGCGCTCAACCCGTTTAAGCCAGAACTTGTCTCCGCCCGCGGTCTGGCACAACACCACCCGTCGGTATGAAGCTCGCAAAACCGTTTCAACCGTTTGGTACAGGTCTGCTACCCTATGGGCCACGCGCGTCTCCTCTCAACCTATGACAGTAATCTAGGTTTGAGGTGGGTGTGTTTCATCGGGTGCAGGCGGCAAATCCAGATCGCAAAGGCGGTTTTTCGCCACGCGAGGGGTTTAGCGCTCGGTCAATTTCAACTCAATTCGCCGGTTCTGTGCTCGCGCCTCGGGCGTGTCTTCCGGGTTGACAGGCTGGAACTCTCCGAACCCGTTGGCGGCCAAGCGATTGGGTGGAATGCCCAGCGCTTCGACCATATAGCGCACGACGGAGAGCGCCCGCCCCTGGCTCAGTTCCCAGTTGTCGCGATACCGGCCCGACCCGGCCAAGGGCACGTTGTCGGTGTGGCCATCCACCCGGATCACCCAGTTCAAACCTTCCGGGATTTCGGCAGCAACTGTGCGGAGGATCTCAGCGACCTTTGCGACCTCTTGCCGGCCTTCCAGCGACAATACGGCAGAGCCTGTGGCAAACAGTACCTCAGAGGAAAACACGAACCTGTCGCCTTCAATCCGCACACCATCCTGATCGCCCAACACGTCACGGAGGCGGCCGAAGAATTCCGACCGATAGCGCTGCAAATCCTCGGCCTGCGCCGCGAGTTCCTCATTCTGTCCGGCCAGTGCTTCGGCCTCAGCCTCAAGGCGTTGACGCTCGGCCTCTTCCAGCAGGCGGCGGCGGCGTTCCTCGGATGCGGCGCGGGCCAGAGCCGCATTCAGGTCTTGCCCCAGTGACTGGATTTGAATTTCGGCGGCCGTATTGCGGTCCTCGTAGTCATCCAGCAGCGCCTGCAACGATCCCAACTGCCCGCGCAATGCTGCGATTTGCTGGTTCAACAAAGCGGCCTCGCGCTGCGCCTTTTCTGAGACCGCCTGTTCCGCCGAAAGCGTCTCGCGGGCCACGGCCAGCAACGCATCGCGCTGTTCGGCCAGGGAACGCTGGGATGCTGCGTCTTCCTGCGCCTCGGCCTGCGCTGCCAGAGCGGCCTCCAATTGGGCTTCCAGCTCTTCCGCATTCAACTCACCAAACTGTCGTTCCAGTTCTGCGCGGGCTGCATTTGCTGCGGCCAAAAGGGTCAGGGTATCCTCAGCCTCCTTGCGCTGCGCCTCAAGCGCTAGGGTCATGGCGGTCAGTTCCGCATCAGCGTTCTGCAGGCGATCCCTAAGAGCTTCGGCAGCGGCGGCCTCTGCCAGCCTGCCAGCCTCTTCTGCACTTAGCTGATCTTCGAGTTGAGCAATCTGCGCCGCGCGTTCCTCACCGCTTTGTTCCAAATCTGCGACCAGAGCCTCCAGCGCCTCACGGCGGGCTGCAGCAAGGCGGGCGGCTTCGGCTTGGGCGTCGATTTCTTCGCGGCTTTGCGCCAAGGCCTGATTCAGGCTTTCGCGTTCGCCCAAAAGATCCGCCCGTTGCGTCTCAAGCGCCGCAATCGCGTCTTGCGCCCGCGCCTGGTCAGCCAACAGCGCCGCAACCTGAGCCTCAAATCCGGTAATCTGGCTTTGCGCCTCAGCCAGACTATCTTCCGTTTCGGTCAGTGTGGCATTCAAGGCCCCCAACCGCGCTTGCAGGCGGCTATTCTCACGCTCTTCCAACCCTAAAGCACCAGCCAGCGCAGCAACTTCATCCGCGAGGGTCGTCAGCTCATCCTCCTGACCCGAGATCGTCTCACGCAGCACGAATTGGATGACCATGAAGATGGTCAGCACGAAGGTCAGAACCATCAACAGACCCGTCATCGCATCGACGAAACCGGGCCAGACAGAGCCCTGGAACCGTTGACCGGTGCGGCGGGAGAGGGCCATGGGTTATTCCCCCTCGTGCGTGGTTCGAACCGCGCCGCGTGGCAGGGTCAGAGCCTTCACTAGCAGTTCGATATCCTTGCGGAATTCGTTCATGCTGTCCTGACGACCGGCGGAGATCTCTTCGAGGATGCGCAGCAACTGAACATCCATCGACCGCAGGCGCATCCGACTTTCTGCATCGATGCCCTCGCCCGCCCCGTGTTCGCGCATGTGATCCAGCAAGGCGTCCTGCCCCAAAGCAACACGCTCCAACGCGGCGGCAACGCCTTCGTTGTCCGCCTGACGCTGGTTCATCTGCCCGATGACAGTGACCAATTGACCAAGCTTGTTGGACACGTCGGCCCGCTCTTCCTCCTGAGCCGAGAACAGATCCTGTAGCGCGTTCATTTGATCCGACATTGCGTCCAGAACGGGCGCCAGAACGGCGACCTCAGCCCCACCGTCCTCGCCTGAGGCGAATCCGACCCGGGTGATGCCCGACAGCCATTCCTCAAGCTCGCGGTAGAAACGGTTCTGTCCGTGGCCGGCGAAGACCTCCAACAAGCCCACAATCAATGACCCGGCAAGGCCCAGCAAGGAGGAGCCAAACGCAACGCCCATCCCCTGCAGCTGCGCCTCGAGGCCCGTCATCAAACGGTTGAAGACGGCCAGCCCCTCTTCCCCTTCTTGCGGGTTCAGGCTGCGGATGGTGTCGACAATTGCGGGCACCGTGGTAGCGAGGCCAAAGAACGTGCCCAAGAGGCCTAGATAGATCAGAACGTTGGTGATGTAGCGCGTGATCTCACGCTCTTCTTCTACCCGTTCCGCCACCGAATCCAGAATGGACCGGGTCGAGGTGGAACTGATCTGCGACCGCGCACCGCGTTCCCGCAGCAGCGAGGCCAATGGCGCAAGCAATTGAGGGGTGCGCGCATCCTCATGCACCACGCCGCCCACAAAGGCCTCGATCCAGCGAACCGAGCCGATCAGCTGCGCGACCTGATAGAAACAGGCAAACACGCCGATGATGAACACCAGCAAGATGAAGCCGTTCAGATAGGGATTCGCAAAGAAGACCGGCAGCACATAGGGCAGCGCAAGAAACACCCCGAGGCCCGACAGGCCGATTGCGATCAGCATCAGAAGAATCTGCCTGATCGGTTGCGAGAAATGCGGTCTCGCGCCCTGTTGTGCCTGCGCCATGCGCGTTATTCCTGGTTCTGCCTGCTCTGGCCTGAATCTAGCGAAAAGACGCCGATTACGCCAAGGGTTTATGCGGTGATGCTGCGCACCCGTTGCGACAACCACTCAAGATCGGGATCGTGCAGGCCGATCTCGGCCAGATGCTCGGTGGTGTTATACAGATATTCAGTGTTGGGACCGCGCCCGCCAACGGCATGAGCGATGATCTGCGCCTGTTCTTCCAAGGGCATGCCGCCGCAATATTGAACGTGATCTGCATCAATAACATAGGTCACGGCATTTACGACCTCACCATTGTCCAAATGCACGTCCAGCATCTTTTCGACATAGGCCGACGAAATCAGCTCGCGCTCACGCAGTTCGTGTAGGGTGCGGTCCTCATGCCCAGCTTCCACGGCCAGCGCCAAACCTTTGCACTGCGCCTCAGGCTGTTCGTCCAAAGCCAGCACAAGGCCGGGGTGGTCCTCGGTGCCGCGATGGTGGATCGAACTCATGCAGAAAGAGCGCGCATATCCGTGCAGCATCGCAAGCTCGGTGCGTGCCACGGGAAAGCCCGGGTTCCACAGTAGCGATCCATATCCGAAAACCCACATCGTCATTGCTCTGGTCCTTGCCCGTTTGGGCCTATAAACATCAAATCCGAGGCAGGAAAAAGGGCCAATGCTCATGCGTCGCCTGATACGAGTGTTCATTTTTATCGCCATCGCATGGAGCGCCTATTGGTTTGTCGCAGGCTATGGTCTGCGCAATGCGATCACCAGCTGGTTCGATGCCCAGCAGGCGCGCGGCTGGCAGGCCGAATTCTCGGGCGTTGAAACGGCGGGCTACCCGACACATCACACCACCCGTCTGAACAACCCGGCGCTGGCCGATCCGGTCAACGGCACCGCCTGGAGCGCCGATTGGATCGAGTTTCAAAGCCCCGCAATCTGGCCCGGTCGTCAAACCCTGAGCTTTGCCGATACGCCTCAGCGCCTATCCTATTTCGACCAGACCGCGACGATCGAGGCCAAGGCTTTGCAAGCCGAGTTGGAACTACAACCCGGTGTCGCATTGGTGCTTGAGAAGATGGCACTGACGGCTGGCCCTTGGCTGATCAGCGAAGAGAATGAGGCGCTGGCGGGCGGTGGCACCCTCAGCGTCATCATGGAGCAAACCACTGCGCCCGAAGCCTATGCCGTCACGGCACAAATTGACGGGTTCACCCCCGGTGAAGACTTGCGTGCGCTGATGCAATCCGCGACCTCGCTTCCCCAGCGGTTCGAGACGTTGCAGTTGGATATGTTGACCACTTTCGACAAGCCTTGGGACCGAACCGCGCTAGAGGACAGCCGCCCTCAGCCCGTCGCCATCGACCTGAACCTGGCCGAGGTCAAATGGGGCGAGTTGCGCCTGTTTGCCGCCGGTGAGCTGGAGGTAGACTCGCAGGGTATCCCGACCGGAGAGATTGCGATAAAGGCCGAGAATTGGCGTGACATGATCGCGATGGCGAATGCAGCCGGTGCCCTGCCCGATCAAGCCGTTGATCCGGTGACCCGCGCGCTCAACTTTCTGGCCGGACTGGGCGGCAACCCGAACGCGCTGGACCTGCAATTGAATTTTCGCGACGGGTTCGTGGCTCTGGGGCCGCTCCCTCTTGGCCCAGCCCCACGTCTGATCCTGCGTTAACGGCAATAGGACCCGGTGCGATACCGCGCCGTATCCAGATGAAAATGGTCCCGATGATACCTGTCTGAATTGGGTCCCAACACGGTGCCAAACGGCCCGCAGGCCCCGCGCCAGATCTTCTTGAGTTGCTTTTGCGAGGGGTTCTTGCGCCATCCGTTCAGGACGGTCACGACCTCTCCGTCCGCCATGACAAAGCCGGAAATATCGATGGCGCGGCCCTTGCCATGCTCAGAGACTCGCGCGCCTTTCTGGTTGTTACGCGTGCGGCAAGCATAGTGCGCGGCAACCTGCAGCTGCACCACAGGACCACGGCGTTTGAACGTGGGCTTGACGGTTTTGTCGACCCATTTGTTCAGCGCAATGGCTGTCCCGCAATCCATCGTCGAGGCTCGACTGAGCGTCACACCTGAGACCGAGGTGATCTGAACCGCATCCTTGACCCCGCAGGCCTTCGTTTTGCTGGAGACACGCCCGACTGGTTTGCCCTGTATCGCGATGTCACCGCAAACCGACCCCTTGCGCAGCTTGCGCTTTTTGAACAGCACTTCCTGCTCCAGAGATTTGGGTCTGAGGTAGGGCATCAAAGAGGTATCAGGCCCCAGCAGCGGCAAATCCGCTGGGCGCGCTGCTACAGCGATAAGCTGAGGCGACTCGGGCCGTGTTTCGGGGCGCAGGTTCGGAATGGTCAGAGGCGTCGCGGCCCGGCTGGAGATCGCGACGATGCCAGCAGTTTCGACGGCTGCGCCAGGGCGCGCAATTGGATACAGCGATTGCTCGGGCGCGGCGGCTTGGGTGGATGTAGCCCAAAGCGCGGCCACAAACGCGTATCGCAAAACCTGTTTCATGACCCTGCCTTCCCCCGGCCAAAGTCCGGCGCGTCGGTATCCTGACCCGCATCAATAATCCCACGCCGGATAGCGCGGGTGCGGGTGAAATAGTCGAACAAATGCTCTCCGTCCCCGGTGCGGATCGCACGCTGCAGGGCGAACAGTTCTTCGGTGAAGCGGCCCAAAATCTCAAGCGTCGCGTCCTTGTTGGTCAGGAACACGTCGCGCCACATGGTTGGGTCCGAGGCCGCAATGCGGGTGAAATCCCGAAAGCCCGCAGCCGAATACTTGATGACCTCGCTATCGGTCACCCGCCGCAGGTCATCGGCAACACCGACCATCGTATAGGCAATCAGGTGCGGCGCATGAGAGGTCACGGCCAGAACCAGATCATGATGGTCCGCGTCCATCTCATCGACATTGGCTCCCATGCCTTCCCACAAGGACCGCAACTGGGCGATGGCCTCGGGGTCCGATCCTTCGACCGGCACAAGTAGACACCAGCGATTGTCAAAAAGCTCGGCGAACCCGGCCTCAGGCCCCGAATGCTCGGTCCCGGCCAAAGGGTGCGCCGGGATGAAATGAACGCCTTCAGGGATATGAGGCGAAACGGCCTCGATCACGCTGCGTTTGACCGAGCCGACATCCGTCACCGTTGCCCCCGGCTTCAGCATTGGGGCGATGTCCTGCGCGACCGCGCCCATCGCGCCGACCGGCACACAGAGGACGACCAGATCCGCACCCTCGACCGCCTCTTGCGCGGTGTCGCAAACCCAGTCACACAAGCCGATCCTGCGGGCTGTGTCGCGGGTAACCTCAGAGCGTGCGTAGCCGGTGACTTCACCAGCTAGACCTGCGCGTTTGATGGCCCAGAACATGGAGGAGGCGATCAGGCCCAGCCCGATCAGCGCAACACGGTCGTAAATCTGGCTCATGCTGCGCCCTCTTTGAATGCGGTGATGGCCGCGACGACACGGCGACAGGCTTCTTCATCGCCCACGGTAATCCGCAACGCGTTTGGCAGGTTGTAGCCCGCAACGCGCCGCACAATCAAACCCTGCGACTTGAGGTAGTCATCGCAAGCCTCAGCCTCGGCCTGACCGGCAAAGCGCGCGAGGATGAAGTTGGTATAAGACGGGTCGGACGGGACACCGATCTTGGCCAGCTCATCCGACAACCACACCCTAAGGCGCGCGTTCTCAGCCTGACAGAAGGACAGGAATTCGACATCATTCACAGCCGCTTCGGCCGCAGCCAGCGCGGTCAAAGACAGGTTGAACGGTTGGCGCACCCGGTTCAGCACGTCGATGATCGACTGATGCGCATAACCCCAGCCCACGCGCATTCCGCCCAGCCCATAAACCTTTGAGAAGGTCCGGGTCATGATGACGTTCTCATGGTCATCCACAAGAGACGCCCCGCCATCGAACCCGTCGACAAACTCGGCATAGGCCCCGTCGATTACCATCAGACAACTATCCGGCAGACCTTGCGCCAAACGCTCAAGTTCATGCTGCGAGATCATGGTTGAGGTTGGATTGCCGGGGTTGGTAACAAACACGATCCGCGTCTGCGCTGTAATGGCTGCCAAAATGGCATCCACATCGACCTTGCGCTCGCGCTCGGCCACCATGACCGGCGTGGCGCCCGCCATCCGTGCGATGATCGGATACATGGAAAACCCATGTTCCGTATAGATCACCTCATCCCCCGGCCCTGCATAGGCCTGAGCGATGAATTGCAGCACTTCGTCACTGCCCACACCGCATATGATCCGCGCCGGGTCCAGACCGTGACGAGCGCCCACCGCTTTGCGCAGGCTGGCGTGGTCGGTGCTGGGATAGCGATGCAAGGTGGCGGCGCTGTCGCGCACCGCCTCAATCGCTTTGGGGCTTGGACCAAACGGGTTTTCGTTGGAGCTCAGCTTGATCACATGCTCAACACCCGCCACATGCGACTGGCCGCCTTGATACAGCGCGATGTCCATAATGCCGGGTTGAGGGGTAATCTTTATCATGAGAGGCTCCGTTTATTGGGCCTCTCATACCTGTCTCAACGCTTTCAGAAAAGCAGCAATTCCATCATGCGGCTTTGAAGCGCGCAGTCGCCGGGTCGGCATTGTAGAACGGCACGAATTCTTCGGTCCGGCGGGACAGGTCATTGACGCTGTCGATTATGAACTGGACCGTTTCCTCGCGCATCAGATACGAGAAGTTCAGGCGCACCCATCCGGGTTTCTTCATCTCCTCACCCGCGGACAGAGCGGCGTGCAGCTCCTCTGACGCGGCTCGATCTATGCCCAGGAGCCGATGTGCGTAAGGCCCGGCACAGGCGCACCCTCCGCGCGCCTGAATGCCGTATATATCGCTGAGCATCCGCGTGAACAGTTGCTGATGCACCGGTTGCCCTGCGTTGTCGCGCACTAGGAAGGAAAAGATCGGCAGGCGATGTGCATTTTCCATCCCCAGCAAGGTCAGGTTCGGATTGTCCTTCCATCCATCCAGCGCCATTTGGTTATATTGCGCCTCGCGGCGGGCGATCTCATCCGTTCCGACGACATCCTTGACGATGAAGGCGAGCGCGGCGCGGATATCACCGATCACATTGGGCGTTCCCGCCTCCTCACGCGTTGACAGGTTTTCGCTATAGTCGTGGCGCCAGGGCGAGACGAAACTCACCGTCCCTCCGCCCGGCCAGCTGGGGCAACGACGCTGTACAACACTCTGGTTCACGACCAGTACGCCCGACGCCCCCGGCCCGCCCGGAAACTTGTGCGGAGACACCACGATCGCATCTTTGCGCGCATCTGCGGGCCCCATGTCCATCGGCAGGTAAGGCCCGCCCCCGGCATAGTCCCAAACGGCCAGAGCGCCATGTGACTTGAGCAAACGCGTCACTGGATCGGGATCGGTGATAATCCCCGTCACATTGGACGCAGCCGAAAATGACCCGACTAACAGATCCGCATCAGCGTAAGTGTTCAGCGCCTCCTGCAGCGCGCGCAGATCAACACCCCCTTCAGTCGCTTCCGGAATCTCAACCACCAGAGCCTTGCTTTCGCGCCATGGCAAGATGTTCGAGTGATGCTCATAAGGACCGATTAGGACAACCGGTTGATCAGCTTCTGCCACCCCGAGCAGACTGACCAACCGGTTGAGCCCCGCCGTGGCACCGGACCCGGTAAAGATCACCGCGTCTTCTCCCCTCGCGCCAACAAGGCGGGCTATCTCGTCACGCGCTTCGCGACGCAGACGGGTCATGTAAGACCCGCAGAAGGAGGCCTCGGTGTGGCTGTTGGCATAAAATGGCAACACATGATCGGCCACAAAGTCTTCGACCTGTCGCAACGCGCGACCCGAAGCAACGTAATCCGCATAGACAAGCGGCACGTCCCCCTGCAGACCCGGGATCAGAACATTCTCTCCGATCAGCCCGTCGCGCAGGTGGGAATTGTGAGTGGTGGAACAGAGATCCGCACGAAATTTGGACAGGGTCATAGCATTGGCTCCTTACTGTAAGTCCAATGTGATCCATCCGAAGTGTGGAAACATTATCGTTCTTTGCGTAGAAATCATAAATTTTGTGTCATATGATTAGGTATGAGCCAAAATTTAGATCAAATAGACACTCACATCCTGAGAGAACTTCAAAAAGACGCCACCCTTTCGCAGCGCGAGCTGGCCGATCGGGTCGGGCTGTCCCAGAACGCGTGTTGGCGCAGGTTGAAAGCGCTGAACGAAAACGGGGTTCTGATCGGGTCAACTGCGCGCATCGCGCGCGAGACTTTGGGGCTGAACCTCGTTGTCTTCGTCATGCTGCGCACCCGACATCATTCAGCCGAGTGGCTGCAGGCGTTTCGCCGCCATGTTCTGACCATTCCCGAGGTTGTGGATTTCCATCGGATCGGCGGTGACTATGACTATCAACTGAAAGTCGTGACCCAGGATATGGCCTCATATGACAAAGTCTACCAACGCCTGATCGAGAAGGTCGAACTGGACAGCGTGACCTCATATTTTGCGATGGAAGCGATCGCCGAAGGGCGACCACTTCCGATCTGAACTCAGGCCAAACCAAGCATCGCCTTCATGCCGCCGATAAAAGTTGCGTCATCCAGAGCCTTGCGGTTGTCCAGGTACTCAACGGCATCTTCGCCGGCACGATAGCGCAAAGTGTCAGTGTCGTCCGTCACCGCGGTCAAAATGACATCGGCGACAACACTTGGCGGCGACGTTCGCGCTGCCATTTCTTCCGAGCCCCACGTGCTGAACAAGGCCTGCACGACAGGTTGATACTCGGCCATGCTCTCGTCATTGACGAAATCAAACGAGCGGCCACCAAAATCGGTGGCAATCAGACCAGGCTCGACAATCTTGACCTTGATACCAGCCGCAGCAAGCTCGTAGTGCAGCGACTCTGATAGGCCTTCAACCGCGAATTTTGTGCCATGGTAGAGCGTTCCGAGGGGGAAGGTAATTTGTCCACCAATGGACGAGATATTGACGATACAGCCCGAACCATTTGCGCGCATATGCGGTAGAACGGCTTTCGTCACAGCCAACAGACCAATCACATTGGTATCGAATTGCCGCCGGATACGCTCCATCGGGAAAGCTTCGAGCGGGCCGTACGCGCCGTATCCCGCGTTGTTCAAAAGAACGTCAATCTGACCAAAGCGTTTAATCCCATCGGCAACTGCGGCTGCAATTGAACCCTCGTCGGTGACGTCAAGACGTGTGACCAGAACATTCTCAAGTTGCGTAAGCTCAGCTTCCTTGCTGGGGTTGCGCATGGTGGCAATGACATTCCAGCCCTGCCTATGAAACAGCTCAGCCGTAACTCTGCCAATACCCGATGAAGCGCCAGTTATGAGGATAGTCTGTGCCATGGTCATTCTCCGCAATTGTTAGCCTGACCACTAGATAAGTTAGAAAACTGCGATACGCCTGCCGAATTCTCCTCAATATCTGCCTAATTCTCTGGCCGTCAGGATTCTAGCTAGCACTGACCTCTTGCGCAAAATATGCTGAATGAGGCAGTGGGGACACCATGACACAACATGATTTAGTTGAAAAAATCTGCGAGACTGTGAGTGGACAAGCGGAGGACGCTGCTTTCTACCCCACTTCACTGGACGGTTTCGGACTGCTTCATGATGTCAAGACGAAGTCAGTCGAGGCCCAGGTGTATGAACCTATTGTCTGCCTAGTTCTACAGGGGAAGAAAGAAACACGTATTGGCGATCGCCTTGTTCACTTCGGTGCAGGCGACTCTCTGATCGTCAGCCATTCACTTCCGGTTTTGGCCGCTGTCACCGAAGCAAGTCGGGAAAAGCCCTATGTCGGTCTCGTATTCTCGTTGGACTTGTCCATCTTACGTGGTCTCTACGACTCTGTCGGCTCAGAACCTACTGAAATCGAAACAGTCCAAAGCCTTGCCGCATCAAAAGCCTCGCCCGATCTGATTGACGCCATGGCTCGCCTGTTTCACGCCAGTCAAAACCCTACGGACGCAAAAATTCTCGCACCGATGATCAGCCGTGAAATCCACTACCGACTCCTACAAGCAGATCACGGTGGCATGTTACGGCAAATGCTATGGCGCGACAGTGCCGCCAGCCGTATCGCGCGCGCAATAGACATCATTCGCGCGGATTTTCGAACAGCCCTGCCCGTCTGCGATCTGGCACAAAGCGCTGGGATGAGCGTTTCTGCCTTTCACGCCCATTTCAAAACGGTAACAGCCACCTCGCCGCTACAATACCAAAAAGACCTTAGGCTACTGGAAGCCCGAAGGCTTTTGTCGCACGGTTCGCTGAGTGTATCGCAGGCGGCTTTTGAGGTTGGCTATGAAAGCCCGACCCAGTTTAGTCGGGAATACTCGCGCAAATTCGGAGTGCCGCCTCGTCAGGACATCGGGTCAAAATGCATAGCTTAGAAACTAAAAAGGGCGCGCTGAAAGCGCGGCCTTTGTAATCTCGGGTACTAGCGAAGATTAGTTCTTCGCGTAGAATTCGACAACCAGGTTCGGTTCCATCATGACCGGGTAAGGCACATCGCTCAGGCCCGGTGCGCGTACGAAGGTCGCGGTCATTTTCGAGTGGTCGGCGTCGATGTAGTCAGGCACATCGCGCTCGGCCAGAGCAACAGCTTCCAGAACAACAGCCAGTTGCTTGGACTTGTCACGTACTTCAATTACGTCGCCTTCTTTGACACGGTAGGACGGGATGTTGACCCGCTTGCCGTTCACTTTGACGTGGCCGTGGTTCACGAACTGACGTGCAGCAAAAACAGTCGGTACGAACTTGGCACGGTAGACAACGGCGTCCAGACGGCGCTCCAGCAGACCGATCAGGTTTTCACCGGTGTCGCCTTTTACACGCTCAGCTTCGGCGTAGATGCGACGGAATTGCTTCTCAGTCAGGTCGCCATAGTAGCCTTTCAGCTTCTGCTTGGCGCGCAGCTGCAGACCGAAGTCCGACAGTTTGCCCTTGCGGCGCTGGCCGTGCTGTCCGGGGCCATATTCACGACGGTTGACCGGGGATTTCGGACGACCCCAGATGTTTTCGCCCATCCGGCGGTCGATTTTGTACTTGGCAGACGTGCGTTTGGTCACGGCTGATCTCCTTTAAAGTGGCATTTCAGCTTGATCCGAAAACCGGTTCCCACTTTTCGGGCCGAAATAGCGTCTCCGCTCGGACCGGGCAGTTCCAGTTCAGACCAGGCGTGGTGCCGGGTTGTAAAGGGCGTTGTCCTCTTGAGGTTTCCCCCATGACAGGCATCCCCTTGCGGGGGCCACCAACACCAATGAAGCCGCGCTTATATCTGCAGAACTGTCAGAGTCAACACGTCCCGACGGCCCTGCTCAAATTTCTTGAAGGGTTTTTAGGCCAGCGGGTTCAACGCCAGCCAGGTAACCAAACCTATGAAAAGTAACCCGGCGCGGATTTTCCTGGAAAGGCCACCACCTTTGCGGTTGGCTGCGGTACACTCTGCAGGTCGGCACCGGCATGTGTTACTTCGCTGATCCAGAAATCCTGATCCCGAGGCGGACAGCCAGTGTTGAACACCAGAGTCGGCCATTGTTCGTCATCTTCTACGATCAAATCTGCCGCAAAGCGTTGCGCCCCATTGGTCAATGTGACCGTACCGCAATACTCGCCCGAGATATCTTGCGGGGCTGAGAACACGTCGCGGGTGCGCATAGCGGTAGAACCCATATGTCCCAGTTGCTCAAGACTTTGTTCTGCCTCTTCGCCCAACACCAGAGCCTGACCACGCCAAGACCAAGCGGACCCGACCGCCAAAAAGGCCAAAGGCGCTGCCTCAAGCCCATCAAGCTCAGTTTGATTCCATAAAATGGCTACACGACCGTTATATCCGGCTCTCATATACCTGCTCGCACTTATCAACACCCCACCCAGTACTCAACCCGCTTTATCAGGGGAGATTCCGGCGGAAAAGAGACAGAATTTGAGCAATCACATGAATGTTGCCGAATAGAATCAACTATCCGTGATCGAACCTGTGCTATCCAAACTTCCCGAAGCGCGTATTGGGGCGATAAGTATCTGAAATCAATGCAAATATTTAAAATTCTGAAACCGCTGACGGCCGCAGCCGTCCTGCAGTTTCAGCATGAGACTTCCCGTTCACACCTCAACTTCGACCTTGCCGATCGGGTTTGAACAGCATGCCAGAATGTAGCCTGCTGCGATGTCATCCTCGGAGATACCGCCGTTGTGAACCATGTGCACCTCACCCGAGGTCTTTTTGACCTTGCAGGTGCCGCAAACGCCAAAAGTACAGCCCGAGGCGATGTTCAATCCAACCGCACTTGCAGCGGCCAGAACCGTATCCGTCTCGGCAACTTTGGCGGTTACACCCGAGGTCGCAAACACGATTTCTGCGGCGCTGTCATCGTCAGGAACGGTATCATCCAGATCGGGCTGATCCGCTTCGGTCTCAACCGGAGCTCCAAAGCTTTCCTGATGATAGTTGTCCATGTCAAAGCCAAGACCCGACAGAGCGTCCCGAACAGCTTGCATGAACGGCTCCGGACCGCAGCAATAGACCTCACGATCCAGATAGTCTGGGGCCATGAGGCCCAGCATCAGCTGGTTGAACTGACCCTGGTAGCCGGTCCAGGGGCTGTAACGATCCGCTTCCTCTACGACAAACTTCAGATCCAGACCCGGCGTCCGACTTGCCATCTGCTCCAACCGTTGGCGGAAGATGATCTCGGACGGGCGCTTGGCGCAATTGATGAAGACTACATCCAGATCGCGGCCTTCGTCCCACATGCAAGTTGTCATCGACATCATAGGCGTGATGCCCGACCCCGCCGAGATGAACAGATACTTGGCGGCGACGCTTTCGGCATTGGTGAACAGACCCGCCGGGCCAATCGCCCGCATACGCATACCCTGTTGCAGATTGTCCAGCATCCAACGAGTACCGATGCTGTCCGACTGCGCCTTAGCCGTGATCGTGATGGACCGTGGACGCGATGGGGATGACGAGATCGTATAGGTCCGATGCACAACGCCACCCGACTGACCCGGCGCCGGAATTTCCAGCGTCAGGAACTGACCCGGATGGTAGGCAAACAAGGCGCCTGAAGGGGCGCGGAACGTAAAGCTGGCGGTGTTTGGCGTCTCGGGCACAACCGAAACGCATTCCAGCGTCTCACTATCTTGCCAGATCGAGGCAACAGCGTTTAGGTCTTTCATCGCCGTCACTCCGCCGCCATCGTTTCAGGTGCCAATTGGCGCGCCAGGGTGTTGCAATACCAATCGGTGAATTGCAGAACCCCAGATTCCTGGACCACCGAATACGGCCCCGGTACATAGGCTGGGCTGTTGATGCCCATCTGGTTGTCTTCCACCACACGGCGATCTTCGTCATTGGTGGCCATCCAGACCTCGGTCAGCCGTTTGACATCATAGTCGACCCCTTCGACCGCATCCTTGTTGACCAGCCACTTCGTGGTGACTTCGGTCTCGGTCGGGCTGACCGGAGTGACACGGAAGACAATCGAGTGATCGGCCAGGAAGTGGTTCCACGTGCTGGGATAGTGGAACTTTAGCAACGTCCCCGCATCCGCAAAAGGCGAACGGCCAAGAAAGCGGCGCACGGCAGATCTACCGTCCAGAGTATAGCTTTCCGCCCCTTCCTTCAACGGCATGCGCGCCAGACGGTATTGCCCGTCATCATGCAGATAGAACTGCGACGGCATCCCTGCAGCCTCGCAACGGTCGAAGTGAGTTTGCATGAAGGCCGGGGTTTCACCCCCTTCGATACCGGTTACCGACGGATCATCAGGGAAGGTCCGGCACAGCGAGGGGTGGTTGCCGCCGCAGTGATAGCACTCGCGGTTGTTTTCCCAAACCAGCTTCCAGTTGCCGTTCTCGATGATCGTGCTTTCAAAAGCGACCTTGGCGTTGCTCAGATCATGCGGCTCCAGATAGGGGCGCGCCTTGTTGGCGAAGGTGTCGAAATCAGGCGCTTCATCTGCAAGACAGATATAGACCAGCCCGGCCAGTTCCCGGCAGTGAACGGTTTTCAGCCCGTGTTGTTTGGGGTCGAAATCAGGCCCCATATCACGGGCCCATAGCAATGAACCATCAAGCTCATATGTCCACTGGTGATAAGGACAGACCAGTTTGGGCGAGTTACCCTTGGCGGCCTTGCAGATGATCGACCCGCGATGGCGGCAGGTGTTGTGGAAGGCCCGGATCTGGTTGTCCGCACCGCGCACGATGATCACGCGGTATGCTCCTACAGTGTAGGTCACATAGTCGCCTGTTTTCACCAGTTCACATGCCGGAATGGCAAATAGCCAGTCGCGGTAGTGGATGGCCTCAAGATCGGCCTGAAAGACATCTGGATCGGTGTAGAACGCCTGTTCAAGGGCATAGGCCGGGTTTCGACGCGCCAACAGGCTTTGAACGTTGCTCACTTCTGGCTCTCCTGCCGCGCCCCGCGGCTTAGCTTGGGCAGATGACATCAGAGGCCAGTCCGGAGCCGTGCGAGGATCACGTCCGAAACTTGTGCCCCCACCGCCACCCGCGGTTTGACATATATGCAAGGCTGGTTTCCGGACTTGAAAGGGGCTTACGCCCGGTTTCGACACCTTCCCGGGATCCTCCTCCCAGTGGTCACCTGTCGAACCTGACCTTCCTTACCGTTGCGGGGGCAGCGCCGGAATTGCACCGGCTTCCCAATTCTCTGCCGCCTGAGAATCAGACAGCAGCACCTTACATGCGCAACCTACTCGGGGAAGGACTCGCGGCTGAAAGCCTTGCGACATTTCCAGAAACAAAACAGACATGGCCAGCAAAATGGGGACCTGAAACAGGGCTGTGGTTTGAGCAAGGATAAAAACAAAATTTACCCGTGTTGCGATGTGTCCCACAAATGCGCGTGCATGAAGGGCGCAATTGCAAGTGTTTTACCCCCCATCTCTTCAGCCGATCCTGCAGTGAGCTCAAGCGCCATCCATGCCTCGGGGATCGTCAGAAGGCCCGGATATGGCGTCTCTTTATCGGTCGGGACAAACCCAAATCGGGGATAGAAAGTCGGAACGCCCAGCACGAATACTGCGTCTGTTCCAATAGACCTCAAGTGCTTGATGCTGGTCTCCATCATCTCTCTGCCAACGCCTAGACCTTGATGCTCGGGCGAGACACCGCAGGGCGCCAGAAGATAGCATTTAACGTCCGGGTGTTCCTGGAAGACAAACGGGGTGAACATGACATTGCCAGCGATCTGCCCCCCACGCCTCACACTGATTGAAATCGTTTCCGGATGCTCAAGGAGATCTTCGGCGAGTTGAGCGATTTCGTCACCTTCTGCTTCGCCAAAAGCCAGCCTATGCACATTCAAGATGGCATCGGTTTCTGAACGGTTCATGATCCATCCCTATCCTGAGCTAAACAGCTTGCGCCACGTCATACCGCGCGAGATTACCCAAACGACGCCCCAAAGGTCGCATTGGGCGAGGTTCGGCAAGACGAGCCGCTCAGGTCAATATGTTTCTTCGTACAATCGGCAGCGTGCGTCGGTGTCCAAATGTGCAGTTGTGGCGAT
Source organism: Ruegeria sp. B10 (assembly GCF_056539825.1). Taxonomy (NCBI): domain Bacteria; kingdom Pseudomonadati; phylum Pseudomonadota; class Alphaproteobacteria; order Rhodobacterales; family Roseobacteraceae; genus Ruegeria; species Ruegeria sp. B10. The sequence continues at coordinate 75,440 of NZ_JBQFVP010000008.1, read as the reverse complement.
CTCGGATTGTTTGTGGGCTTGGTACACCTCGGCAAAGCCTTCTGGGAACCAGCCGGTCACAACCGGGTTGTTAACGAACCGGTCGAGCGCGTCTTCCAAGGTCTGAGGCAAGCGCACCAGCCCCCTTTGGTTCAGTTCTGCGACGTCCAACAGCGAAAGATCTTCCTCGGTTGGAACGGGCGCGGGTAGCCCCTCTTCGATCCCTTGTGTCCCAGCCATGACAACCGCCGCAAGCGCCAGATGAGGCGAAGCTGCAGCATCCGCCGCACGATATTCGATGTTGAACTGCCCCGCGATAGAGGCGGGGTCTTTTGCGGTTACCGGACAAATCCGCAAGGAAGCCTCGCGGTCGCGGAAGCCCAGATTGTTGAAAGCCGCAGACCAACGATGTGGTGTCAGGCGTTCATACGAGATCACCGAAGGCGCAGTCAGGGCCAGGATCGCATCAAGATATTTCAGAACTCCGGCGGCGAAGGCGCTTGTCAGGTCTGACATGCCGCAGGGCCCGTCTTCGGCGTGGGTTAGCGGCGCGCCCTGATCATCCACAAAGCTCATATGGATATGGACCCCATTCCCAACGCTCGCGACATCTCGAATAGGGGTATAGGTAGCCCGCTCGCCATAGGCCTGTGCAGTCGCATACGTCAGTTCGCGCACCATTATGGCTGCGTCCGCTGCGCGAACACCCAGCTCGGGACCGATGACGACCTCATATTGGTTTGGCCCATATTCCTTCATGATCGAATCCGGCTTGAGACCGACCTGAGAAATCGCGTTGATCAAGGTCTCACACAGATCACGCTGCAGGCCAAAGCCCCGGTGACCATAGGCTTCGTTGGCCTGGCTTGGCGGATCTTTCAGTTGGAACTCATGCTCGAACGCAGCCAGCAAATTTGCGCCTGAGACCTTGTGCAGCCGCTCCAGCGCCGCCCTCAAAAGACTGCGCGTGCAGAAGTCCCACGGGTCTCCATCCAGCGTGACGATATCGCCCATAAGAAAGTGCAGGCCAGTTTCTTCGCCGAACTCGACCTTTGCCTCGGCCGTGGCGTCCGGGATCAGAAGAAGATCGCCCAGCGCGCCAAACGGGCTTTCGGCAATTCCGTCAAAACAGTTGATCTGAACGTTCGTTGGTGTCCACCCGACCCCGCGTTGCAACCGCTTGTTCAGTTGATCCGCCGGAAAGGCCTTGCCCCGTAATTTACCGGCAAGGTCAGCGGTGGCGACAAACATCAAGGGGGTTTTCGGCATCATGGGTTGGGGTCCTGGTTGTGGGATCGCATGGCATCCCAGGCTTCGATGCGGGATTTCGTTTGGTCCCAGTTGTCTTCGGCAATACGCGTCACCAGCGCCTCGGTGACGGCAAGGGCCGCTGTGTACGTATCCCAGAGCGTGCCGCTTTCGATCGGAACTGGCAAGATTTCTGCCGCATGGCGGGATATGGGAGACAGCCATTTGTCTGTCATGAGGACAACGCGAACCCCTCGGTCCTGCGCGGCAGTCGCGGCCAATCGCGCCAGCGCGGGTTGGTAGCGGCGAAAATCGACGAGAAACAGGATATCCGCGGGCTTCATCCGCAGCAGGTATTCCGGCCAGACCTCATTGTTGGCCGGAAGATGATACACGCCGCTGCGGGTTTGGCGCAGGTGAAAGGACAAATGCTGCGCGATGGTGTCACTGATCCGACCGCCCAAGATATAGACATCGCTTTTAGGCTGGCTCAGTACCGAGCATATGCGCTGAAACTGCGCCTCGGTGATGCCTTCTGCCGACAGCGCCATCTGGGACGAGGCGCGCGCGATGAAATCACGTAAAAACCCTCCATCAACACTGCGCCCTTCGCCGTGCAGATCAGTGGGTGAACGTTGGCCCTCTTTCAATTCCGACAAGAGAGCACGTTGGAATTCCTGATAGCCCCCCAATCCGATCTTGGTGACGAACCGAGAGATCGACGGGGCCGAGACCTCGGCCCGGCGAGCGAGTTCCTGAATCGTGACCAGCCCCGCATAGGGGTAGTCGCTGAGCAAAGCAGCGGCCAGCTTGCGCTCGCTCGCGGTCATGTTCTCCGCCTTCGCTTCAATTCTCTGCCTAACCAGCAAGCGGCACCTCCTAATCTGAATGGATCGCATGGAATAAAAATTTCAGTCAATCTATTTTTCATTGACTCTGAAAAAACTTGTTCTCTAACTTGGACCACATGAAAACTTCAGCCGCGACCCAAGAACTGCTGGTCGCCGGGGATCCCGCCCCGGTGGAATGGGTGAACCCTGACAGTGATGCGAAGATCGCGCTGCTCTGCGAACACGCCGGGCGCGCGATCCCGAAAAAGCTGGGCAATCTTGGCGTCTCGGAAGAGGTGCAGGCCAGCCATCGCGGTTGGGATATAGGGGCCGAGGCCGTTGCACGGCAATTGGCTGACCGGCTACGGGCCCCTTTGATCTTGCAGCGCTATTCCCGGCTTGTGATTGATTGCAACCGCCCAATCGAAGCCCCGGATTCAATTCCGCCAAACAGCTTTGGAGAGCAGATCCCAGCCAATCTGAACTTGACCGTTGAGGATCGCAAGGCGCGTCAGCGTGAGATCATGGCCCCTCTGAACGCAGCCATTGAACATATGCTGGACAGGGCACCGCGCGTGCTTGCGGTGTCGATCCATTCCTTCGCCGCACAGGTCGATGGTGAGGCGCGGCCTTGGCACGCCGGATTTCTGACCCGCGTTGACCCGACCACGGGGCAGGCCGCGATCGACCATATCTCGGCCCTACGTCCCGATCTGCACATGACGTTGAACCAGCCCTATCAGATCGACAGTGAAAGCGACTGGTTCATACCGCATTTCGCCGAACCGCGCGGACTGGCACATTCGCTGGTCGAGATCCGCAATGACCTGATCCGCGATACAAAAGGCGTCGAAGATTGGGCGCAGCTTCTCGCCGAAGCCTTTACCCGGATATTGGAGACCAAGACGTGAGTTTGACCCGAAATGTTCCACTTATCCCATCGCAATCCGCGCTGTTGTTCATTGACGTGCAGAACTATTCGGCACACCGGGAAGGAGCCGAATTCAAAGAACTGCCTGAGGCCGAATTCAATGAGGAATACGGCTGGTTTTTCGATCAGCTGGACAACCGCGTGATCCCGAACATGCAGGCCATACAGGCCGCCTGCCGCACTGCCGGCGTCGAGGTCATGTACACCAATATCGAAAGCCTGACGCTCGACGGGCGGGACCGGTCACTGGACTACAAGATAACGGGTTTTCATGTTCCCAAGGGCAGCTGGGACGGAAAGGTCATTGACCAGATCGCGCCCCAAGGCGATGAGATCGTGCTGCCGAAGACGTCCTCTTCGGTGTTTGTGTCCACGCATGTTGACTACATCCTGCGCAACCTTGGCGTTCGCCAAGTTGTTTTGTCCGGTCTTTTGACGGATCAATGCGTCGAAAGCGCCATCCGTGACGCGTGTGATCTGGGCTACCTTGTCACTCAGGTCGAAGATGCCTGCCTGACTCATACGCAGGACCGGCACGACAATTCTCTGCGCGCGATCAAAGGCTATTGCCGACAGGTCACCACAAAAGAACTGGTCGAGGAATTGGCCGGTGCTTGATCTGAACGGCATCACCAAGACTTTTGGCGGGGTACACGCCGTTGAGGATGTGACCATGTCTGTCGCACCGGGCGAGGTGCGCGGTTTGATCGGCCCCAACGGGGCGGGCAAGACAACGTTGGTCAACCTGATTTCGGGCCTGCTGACCCATTCGGCGGGCAGCTTGTCGCTGGATGGCGAGCCGCTGGACAACTTGCGCGCCCACGAACGCGCGGCGCGCGGTGTGGCGCGGACGTTTCAGAACCTGCGGGTCTTTCCAAGCCTCAGCGTCGCGCAAAACATCGACGTCGCCCGCTATTCCGGCCGCGGCGCGGAAATCGTCGACGCCGCGATCCCCGAGTTCGGTCTGTCGGACAAGCTCAACCAAAATGCCGGGTCGTTGGCATATGGGCAGCTTCGGCGATTGGAGATCGTTCGCGCGCTGGCCCTGAACCCGCGTGTCCTGATGCTGGACGAACCCGCCGCAGGGATGAACGAACAGGAAACCGACGCTCTGGGCCGGTCGCTGACATGGGTGCGGACACATTCGGACTGCGCGATTTTGGTGATTGATCACGATCTTAAATTCATCATGTCGCTCTGCGACACGATCACCGTTTTGAACATGGGCGCCATCATTGCCGAAGGCGCACCCGAAGAAATAACCAAGAACCAAGAGGTTATCGACGCTTATCTTGGCGAAACCGATGAACGTGCCGCGTGACGCAGGCGGCTTTCAACAGGAGAACAAGTATGAAGAAGTTGACCCTTACCACTCTGACCGCCATGAGTTTGGCGATGCCGGCTGTCGCCGAAGACACGATCAAGATCGGGCTGGGCGTGCCGATGACCGGAGATCTGGCGATCTATTCCGAATATCTCGGCGCGCGCTGCATGGCCGACATGATCAACGCCGATGGCGGTGCCGGAGGCAAGAAGATCGAAGTTCTGGTTCAGGATTCCGCGGGTGATACACAGGCGGCCATCTCATTGGCGCAGAAGTTTCTGGACGAAGGCGTTGTGATGCTGGGGACCACGCCGTTCTCGGACACGATGATCCCGGTGGCTCAGATCGCCCAACCTTACGGCGTTTCCATCTTCCAACCCCAATCCACTCAAGTCGAGATGCACGCGGGCATCGTGAACAACTTCTTTACCGGCGTCTCGCCTGATCCGTTCACGGCAACGGCAGCTGCCAACTACGCGCTCAGCGAAGGGGTCAAGAACGTGGTTCTGCTGACCTCGGACGAAGGCGGATCGTGGTCCGCGCGTACCCCGCTGTGGTTCGGACAAGTGATCGAAGAGGGTGGCGGCAAGGTGCTGGCGAAGATGAACTTCAGCTTTGGCACATCGGACTGGTCACCTCAGATCGCTGACATGAAAGCACTGGGTGAAGAGATCGACGCCGTTTATATTTCCTCGATCATGCCCGATATCGGTGTGCTGGTCCGACAGCTGCGCAGCGCTGGTATCGACGCCTGGGTGGTCGGCTCGGATGGGTTTGACGATCCATCCCTGGATGCTGTCGCGGCTGATGATCCTGCAATCCTCGACAAGGTGTTCTTTGCCACGCTGGCCCCCAGCCATGACGAAAGCGCCGTGGTCAAGTTCATGGCAGACTGCAAGGAGTTGGGCCACGATGTGCCCGGCCTGTTCCCGGCCACCGGCGCTGATACGGTCAAGGCCGTTGCCTGGGCGGTCGAAACCTCGGGCAGCAGCGACCCGGCGGTGATTGCAGAGACGATCCGTACAGCCGACTCGATCCCGGTGCTGACAGTCGACAGCATTTCGTTCAAGGACACGAAAACCTATGCCCAGCGCACGATCCCTGTGATTGGCTATAAAGATGGCAAGCGGGTTCTGATCTCGAACGAAATTCCCGAAAACACACCGAAAGACTGGAACTGAGCCAAATGACGGGGGCGGTTCCAGCCCCCGTTTCAAATCCCATGCTGAATGTTGAAAAACTAATAGTTTCTCACGGTCCGATCGAGGCCGTGCACGGCATCTCTTTCGCCGTGGAAAAGGGCCGCTGTGTGTCCTTGCTGGGCCCCAATGGCGCGGGCAAGACCTCGACCATCTCGGCGCTGATGGGGGTGGTCAAGTCCTCGGGCCGGATCACTTTTGACGGGGCCGATATCTCGGCGCTGCCGGTGGAAGCACGCGTGCAGGCGGGTATGTCCGTGGCCCCCGAAGGACGCCGCATCTTCTCGAACCTGAGCGTCGAGGAAAATCTAGTTCTCGGCGGCGCCACACGTTCTGACCGCGCGGCCAAGGACACCGATATCGCCCACTGGCTTGAGACCTTTCCAATCCTTGGCGAACGCAGAGACCAACCGGCTGGCACCTTGTCGGGCGGAGAGCAGCAGATGCTGGCTATTTCCCGCGCCTTGATGACACGCCCCAAGATCCTACTACTGGACGAACCGAGCCTGGGCCTGGCCCCCAAGATCGTAAGCCAGATTTTCCGGATGATCGAACACCTGAAAGCGCAGGGAATGACGATCCTGCTGGTTGAACAGAACGCAACGCAGGCGCTGCGCCTTTCGGACTACGCCTACCTTCTGAATAATGGGCGGATCGTGGCCGAGGGAACCAAGGAAACACTGGGCCAAAGCAGCGCGCTTATGGCGGAACTGACGGGGATCGCCTGACATGGAATATGTGGCCCAGCAGATGATGAACGCGCTCGCCTTTGGTGCGGAATATGCGCTGATTGCACTCGGTCTGGCGATTGTCTTTTCGATCATGGGGCTGGTGAACTTTGCCCATGGTGAGGTGATCGCGGTTGGCGGCTACACGATGGTAGCCTTTGCCGCACTGGCGCTGAATAACCCGTTCATCGTGATAGGCGGAGCCATCGCGGCTGCGATCCTGATGTCCCTTCTGCTTGAACGCGTGGCGTTTCGACCCGTGCGATACGCAGACCCGACAACCGGTCTGCTGACCGCCTTTGGTGTCTCAATCATACTCCAGAACGTGTTTCTACTTGCGGTCTCACCACGCCCCGTCGCTGTGACGTCGCTGTATTTCCTCGACTGGCCCGTGCAGCTTTTCGGCGTTCAGGTATCCTCCCTTCAAGTGTTCGAGGCGGTGACGACAGTCCTTGTGATCGTCGGACTGATGCTGTTTCTAAAACGCACGACGCTGGGTCTGGCCATGCGCGCCGCCTCGCTGGATTTTGAGATGGTCCGCATGGTCGGCGTCAAATCCAACAGGGTGTTTGCGGTGGCCTTCATGGTGTCGGGCCTGCTGGCCGGATTGGCGTGTATCTTCATCATGGCGCGGCGCGGGTCGGTCGATCCTCATCTGGGGTTCAACCCGGTTCTCAAGGCCTTTGTGGCCTGCGTCGTCGGAGGGTTTGGCAGCCTGCCCGGAGCCGTGCTGGGCGGCTTCCTTCTCGGCGCCATCGAGGTCGCGATGCTGGTCCTTCTGCCGCAGGAATATGGCGGCATGAAAGACGCCTTTGTCTTTGGAATCATAGCCCTTGTTCTGGTTTGGAGGCCGGATGGCATCCTGTCACCCCCGACTGAGAAGGGGGACAAGATATGATCCTGAACCCCAGTCAGAAACGCGGGCTGGTGGGCGCTGCGATCCTGGCCGCCGTATTGATCACGATTGGGCTGATCGTGACCTATTTCGGCTCCCGCTATCAGCTTCGGCTGGTCTACAGCGCCTACGTGAACCTATTGGTTGTTCTGGCCATGCAGGTGTTCATGGGCAATGCGCGCCTGACCAACCTCAGCCATAGCGCCTTCATGGGGATCGGAGCCTATGTGGCCGCGATTTGCGTGACGCCGGTGACGGTCAAATCCATCTCTCTGCCGGATGCGCCTTGGGGGTTGAATGCCTTCTCGTTGGATCCGGTCAGTTCAGCCATGCTTGCCATTGCTATCACCGCGGTTCTGGCCCTGATCGTAGGACTGTTTGTCGTGCGCCTGACAGGGTCTGGCGTGACCATCTTTTCCCTTGCCGTCCTGGTCATCGTGCACTCGGTATTCCTGTACCGCACCGACATTTTCAAAGGAAACCAGGCGTTTTTCGGCATTCCGCAGGTGTTTTCATTGACGTCTATCGTGATCTTGTCCGTGTTCGTTGTCTTCGTAGTGCGCCTGTTTCGCGAAAGCCGTTGGGGTATCCAACTGAGGGCCTGCGCCGATGATGAGGTCGGAGCCGCCGCAATGGGTGTGAATATTCGCCGGTTACGCCTGATTGCCTGGGTCCTGTCGGCCATCCTGCTTGCGGTCGCCGGGATTGCTTACGCCTATTTCCTTGGCACGATCAGCGCACGGCCCTTTTATTTCAACCACGTCTTTCTGACACTCGCCATGCTGATCCTTGGGGGAATGAGAACGGTCACAGGTGCGGTTCTGGGCACGCTTCTGATCTCGTTCGGGTTGGAATGCGTGCGCTGGCTGGAAACCGGCCCGCTCCTGCTGGGCATCGACCTGCCCGAAGTGCTGGGCCTGTCGGGCATTGCGCTGGGAACGGTCATCGTGCTGACTATGGCCCTGCGCCCCGGAGGGATCATGGGTGATCAAGAAATCGAAGACCTGGTTCTGAAAAAACAGGAGTAAGTCATGGGTTGCAACCACACCATCCACAAACACAACCACCATTTCGGCTGGGACAACTCCATCGAACCCGTCCTGAGCGTCGACCCCGGCGAGACCGTCGAGGTCGAAACCATCGACAGCTCGGGCGGGCAGTTGAACGCCTCCTCGACCGTGGCTGACCTGGGTGCGCTGTCCTTTGACGCGGTCAATCCGGTCACAGGACCGATCCACATCAAAGGGGCCGAGCCCGGTGATACCGTTGCCGTGACCTTTCTGGATTTCAAACCTTCGGGCTGGGGTTGGACCGCCAACATCCCCGGTTTTGGCCTGCTGACCGATCAATTTCCCGACGCAGCCCTGCATATCTGGAACTATGACGCCAATGCGATGACCCCTGCCCTGTTCGGCCCCGGCGGTAAGGTGCCGCTCAAACCGTTCGTCGGCACAATCGGACTGGCGCTGGCCGAGACGGGCCTGCACTCCGTCGTCCCTCCACGCCGGGTTGGGGGCAACCTGGACATCCGCGACAATTGCGTGGGCACAACGCTTTACCTCCCGGTTGAAGTGGCGGGCGGGATGCTGTCTCTGGGGGACACCCATGCGGCGCAAGGCGATGGCGAGATTTGCGGCACCGCCATCGAAAGCCCTATGGACGTGGCCATCAAAATCGACCTTCTTAAAGGCGAAAACCTGCCCTACCCCCGGTTTGAAACCAACGGCCCCGTCACCCGCCATTTCGATACCTCCGGCTACAAGGCGACGACAGGCATCGGCGAGGATCTCATGCAAGCCGCCCGCGATGCAGTGGCGGGCATGGTCGACTGGATCTCGGCCACGACGGGGATGTCAGCGCTTGATGCCTACATGCTCTGCTCGGTCTGCGGCGACCTACGGATCAGTGAGATCGTGGATATCCCTAACTGGACGGTCTCATTCTACTTTCCAAAGACCGTTCTGGACTGAAGAATGCGGCAACTTCTGAGTACCGGAGGTATGCCGTCGATGCCGGAAGCAGTCAGTCGTTCAAAATAAGTCGGAACATAAGCGATCTTTTCAGTAGGTGACCTTCGGCTTCGGTTCTTTCGCCATTGTGACGACCAGCGCAAAGCGTCTCACCAGCGGTTCAACTGCCCGTTTTGTAGTGCGCCATAAACATGGCGATGCAATCGTCCATTACGCCCTCGGGGGTCGGGTTCTCACCAAGGAAAAACTCCGGCCAGAAGAAGAAGTTTTTGACGAGCCCCAAGAGTTGGTTGGTCGCGAAGACCGGATCGGCTTTTCGGATCACGCCAGCGTCCATGGCTTCGCCGATCAACTGCGTCATCGGGTAGTCGTGCGCTTCTGTCTCCGTGAAGAATTTCCGAGAACGATCGAGGTCGCGGATCAGCTCAGAAAGGACCATGCGGTTTAGACCAATTGCTGTCTCTTCCGTTATGATCGAGATGTACCCCCAAAGAGCGTCTTTCAGCTGCTCAACGAAGTCACGACTTGGGTCATAGGCAACCGGCTGCATACTCCTGTTCTGCTCCAACATGATTTCTGAGATTGCTTCGAAGAGGGCCTCTTTGCTTTCGAAGTGGTTGTAGAGCGTGCGACTCGAAACATTTGCTTTTTGGGCGATTGAGGTCGTCCTGGCCCCCAGAAATCCTTGTTCCCGAAACTCATCGATTGCTGCATCGATAATATCTTTTCTTTTCTTTTCAGTACGTTTCACGGATTTCGCCTCAAAAAGTAAAAAAGTGTGTTTACAACCTTCACCTCCTCAACATAAGTAAACAAAGCGATTTACTTTAGCAAGGTGCAATCCTGCTTGACCTCGAAAGGACCCAAACCATGACCCCCCAAACTTTCATCGCTGGCAAAAACGCAGTGACCTTTAAATCTTTTGGCGTGGATTTGGCCGGTGATCTCTACCTGCCCGAAGGTTTTGATGAGACCAAGGCCTACAAGGCCATCGTGGGAGCCAGCCCGTTCCCGCAGGTCAAGGATCAAATACCTGCGACCTACGGCCCTGAAATGGCGGCACGTGGCTTCATCTATCTTGGCTTCGACTATCTGGGGATGGGCGATAGCCCCGCACTGCCCGGCGAATTCAAACAATCGCGCTACAATTTCCGCCTGATCGAAAACACCTGGGACGCGGTTTCGTACCTGGGTACGCTACCCTTCGTCGAAGAAATCTATGGCCTGGGCGTCTGTCAGGGCGGTCAGACCATCGCATCGGCAGCGGTGACAGACCACCGTATCAAGAAAATTGCTATGGTGTCGGGCATGATGGCCTCGGACGCGTTCCAGTGGACCGACCGCGATATGGCCAATCAGATGATCGACGCAGCAAATGCCTCGATGCAGAAGCAATATGAAACCGGCGAACCAGACTACGTTGCACCGTTCGGCTTGAACGACGAAATGTCTCGTGAAGAGTTCACGGAAGCGGCGGCCTACCCGGACATGGCTGGCGAAACCTATGACTATTACGGCCGTGATGGTGCTAAGGGGCCGGTTGCAGTTCCCAACTATACCAACATGCACATTGCTGATCAGCCCATGCAGTCTTTGTTCTCAATTTGTGAAGCCTATGCGGACAAAATCGTGCAGCCGTCGCTGACCATCTACGGCACAAATGCCTCCACAGCGATCTGCTCGACCGCATTTGTCGAAAAACTGACCAATGACCACAAAGAGTTGGCATTCGATGAATTCAGCCACGTAGACTTTTACTACAAGCCCGAGGCCGTGAAAGCGTCGACCGATGCAGTGGCAGAGTTCTTCAACAATTAACGCGATGGAGTGCTTCGTTTGATTTGGTCCACCGTTCTGTTTGAGAAACGGTCGGCCGCGAATGTCGAACAAGAGACACAAGCAAGAGGAAATAGTTCAGAAGCTGCCGCAAGTTGGCGTGCTAGTCCGTCAGGGAATGATGCCTACAGATGCGATCCGAGCAGCTGGCCAATGTTCTGTTGTTGGTACAAACCACGCGAGATTTCGGTGTGTACTTCCCAGCTCACAAAAAAAGGTCTCGGCGATCAAAAAACCCGGCGCTTTTTCATCCCTACAAACCCAAGAGTTTCGGATTGCGGGCGCAAATGACCTTGCGTATGGGCGGCAATACTGACGAGTATGGGTTCGTTTTTCCTTGCCGTTCACACAAACGGGTTCTGCGCCTCACCTCAGCCACATTTCGAGTGACCGCAGCTTCTGCACGTCATGCAGCCTTCTATCATCACCATGTCATACTGCCCACAAGACGGGCATGCCTTGCCGCGCGGTGCATCCATGTTGACGACCTGCGCCTGAGGGTCAGACTTCAGCCCCATCCCCTCTCCCTCGAGAAAGCCGATATTGACCATGTGCTGCTCGATCACCCCGCCAATCGCTGCCAGGATCGAGGGGATATATTTGCCCTTCACCCAAGCTCCACCGCGCGGGTCGAACACGGCCTTGAGCTCTTCGACAACGAAGGACACATCCCCACCCCGCCGGAAAACGGCCGAGATCATGCGGGTCAGCGCCAGCGTCCAGGCGTAATGCTCCATGTTCTTCGAGTTGATGAACACCTCGAACGGACGGCGGCGGCCTCCGATGACAATATCGTTGATCGTCAGATAGATCGCATGCTCACTGTCGGGCCATTTCAACTTGTAGGTCGACCCCTCTAGCGACTGCGGGCGGTCCAGCGGCTCGGACATGTATACGACGTCACCGCCATCGACCTCATGCGGTGCAGCCGCGCTTTCACCAGGCGCCGTGTCTGCACTTTCCGATACGGTCAGAACCGAGCCGGTCACATCATTGGGGCGATAGGTCGTACAGCCTTTGCAGCCCTGATCCCAGGCCTGCATGTAGACATCCTTGAAGGCATCAAAACTGATGTCCTCGGGGCAGTTGATTGTCTTCGAAATCGAACTGTCGATCCATTTCTGCGCCGCGGCCTGCATCTTGACGTGATCCGACGGAGAAAGCGTCTGCGCATTCACAAAAAACTCCGGCAGGTCCTTTTCGCCAAACTTGTCGCGCCACATCTGCACGGCATAGTCCACCACCTCTTCTTCGGTGCGCGAGCCATCCTTTTGCAACACCTTGCGCGTGTAGGCATAGGCAAAGACCGGTTCGATCCCCGACGACACGTTCCCAGCATAGAGAGAGATCGTGCCCGTTGGAGCGATCGAGGTCAGCAAAGCGTTACGGATCCCATGCGAGCGGATTTCATCGCGCACATCGTCATCCATCTGCTGCATCGTGCCGCTGGCAAGGAACTTCTCGGCATCGAACAAGGGGAACGCCCCCTTCTCCTTCGCCAATTGCACCGAGGCCAGATACGCGGCGCGGGCGATCGCGTGCAACCAGCGCTCGGTCTGACGCGCCGCCTCGTCAGAGCCATAGCGCAGGCCCAACATTAAAAGCGCATCCGCCAGACCTGTCACACCCAGCCCGATGCGGCGCTTAGCCTGCGCCTCGGCCTCCTGTTCGGGCAGAGGAAACTTCGACGCGTCCACCACATTGTCCATCATGCGCACAGCAGTGGCGACCAGCTCTTTCAGAGCATCCTCGTCCAGATGCGCCGCGTCTTCGAAAGGCTCAACCACCAACCGGGCCAGATTGATCGAGCCCAACAGGCACGCGCCATAAGGTGGCAGAGGTTGCTCGCCACAGGGGTTGGTCGCGGCAATCGTTTCGACATAGCTCAGGTTGTTGGCCGCGTTGATGCGGTCGATGAAGATCACGCCCGGCTCGGCATAGTCATAGGTGGCCTGCATGATCTTGTTCCACAGGTCCCGCGCCTGAACGGTGTGATAGACCTTGCCACCGAACACCAGTTCCCACGGGCCCTCAGCCTTGACGGCCTCCATGAACGGGTCGGTTACCAGCACCGACATGTTGAACATGCGCAGACGGGCCGGGTCGGACTTGGCCGTGATGAACTGTTCAATATCGGGATGATCGCAACGCATCGTCGCCATCATCGCGCCCCGGCGCGAGCCTGCGGACATGATCGTCCGGCACATTGCGTCCCAGACATCCATGAACGACAAAGGCCCCGATGCATCCGCAGCGACCCCTTTCACATCCGCCCCGCGGGGACGGATGGTCGAGAAATCATAGCCGATTCCCCCACCTTGCTGCATGGTCAGCGCGGCCTCTTTCAGCATATCGAAGATGCCGCCCATGCTATCGGGCACGGTGCCCATGACGAAGCAGTTAAACAGGGTCACCTGTCGCGCGGTCCCAGCGCCTGCGGTTATGCGGCCGGCAGGCAGGTATTTGAAATCCTCTAGCGCGGCGTAGAACTTTTCTTCCCAATGGGCTGGGTCTTTCTCGACCCGCGCCAGATCGCGCGCGATACGTCGCCAGCTGTCCTCGACCGTCTGGTCGATGGGCGTGCCATCCGCCTGTTTGAAGCGGTATTTCATGTCCCAGATCTGCTCGGCGATGGGGGCGGCAAAGCGGCTCATTGGTGATTCCTATTCAGCTGCGAGGCATACAAGATAGACCAAATTGGCCACGTAGCGCTACTATGACTTGATGCAATAACCCGTTAACCCTACCTTCTTAACCAATTCCTTTGGGGCGACTCTGTGGGTAAACTGTGGATAAATTCGTGAATCTCGTCAAACTTTCGGTCGGGTCGGAGAGCGTCGACACACTGATGGCATGGCAGGACAGCCGCAAGCCGCTTTACGCGGATGGTTGCCCGCGCCACGTGACGCGCATGTGGCCAAAGCGCGAGGCCGAGATCCTGAACGGAGGTTCGATCTATTGGGTGATCAAAGGCGTGATCCAATGCCGCCAGCGCATCCTGCGCCTTGATGAGGTACGCGGTGAGGACGGCATCCGCCGCTGCGCCATTGTTCTCGATCCTGAGGTTCATCGCACCCAGAACGCGTTGAAACGCCCCTTTCAAGGCTGGCGTTATCTGAAACCCGAAGACACCCCAGCCGATCTTCCAAAATCGCGTGAGCAGGACGACGCCCTGCCAGACGATCTGAACCGCGCTCTGGCCGAAATTGGCATATTGTAGTCAGCGCAGGCGATCCAACAGCTCGGACAAAACCGCTTTGTCGCCCGCCTCATAGCTCGCCACACGACTGCGCCACAGGGTCGCTTGCGATTGCAGGATGAGACCGTCCGACAGAATCTTCAGGTGATTGGCCCGCAATGTTTCACCGGTCGAGGTGATATCGGCAACGGCCTCAGCCGTTTCGTTCATCACGGTGCCTTCGGTCGCGCCCTGGCTATCGACCAGAGCATAGTCGGCCACCCCGGCATCGGTCAGAAACTCACGCACCAAACGGTGGTATTTGGTCGCAATCCGCAGCCGGTGACCATGTGTTCTGCGGAACGCAGCGGCGGCTGCATCCAGATCGTCCAGCGTATCCACGTCGACCCAACAGGCAGGCGTGGCGATGATCAGGTCAGCCTTGCCAAAGCCAAGCGCGGCGATTTCTTCAACCTGCTGTTCCCAGCGCGGCAGCTTTTCTTGCACAAGGTCAACGCCCGTGACCCCTAGTTGGATACGACCTGCTGCCAGCTCACGCGGGATTTCCCCCGCCGACAGCAGGATCAGCGAGACATCCTCGATCCCCTCGACCTTGCCCGCATATTCCCGGTCCGACCCGCTGCGCGACAGAGTGATGCCGCGCTTTTCGAACCACGAGAAGGTCTTTTCCATCAACCGGCCCTTCGAGGGCACGCCCAGTTTAAGGCTCATTGCGCGTCCTCCTCGATCTCGAGCATCAGGTCGGGACGGATGACGCCGCCAACAGCCGGAATTTCTTCGCCACTGCCCAACTGCCGGGTCAGCGCATCATAGCGCCCGCCAGTGGCGATCGGAGGCAAGTCGGGGCGACCTTCGGCGTAGAAGCCAAAGACAAACCCGTCGTAATACTCCATCGAGGTCCGGCCATACGCAGCCTCAAAATCCAACCTTTCAACATCGACGCCCCGCGCCTGCATCGCTGCGATCCGGGCTTCAAGACGATCAAGCGCCTGCGTGATCTGAGGCAGGTCGACCGCCACATCGCGCAGCTGTTCCAGTGCAAATGGCATGGTCTCACGCACATTCAAAAGCGTCTCCAACCCGGCCAGTTCGTTGTCTGAGATGGGCGGCGTGTCGCGATCTTCACGTAAAGCTTCGATCCGCGCCTCGATCTCGGAGGCACGGCGCTTGCCGATCATCGGAATGTCATTGTCCAGAGGATCTGCGGCATTCAGCAACTCGTCGCGCCCTTCGGGGCCCGGTTTGCGACCTGCAAACCGATCCAGAAGAATACGGAATCGGCGCGGGCGCCAGAGGTGCCGCATCAGGGCGGTCTTGCGACGCTCGGTCGTGCGAAGGCCCTCGACGGCTGCGGTCAGAATTCCGATATCCCCGGTCGCCGCCCGCAGAGGCAGGCCCCGCAACTGCAACGCAAACAGCGAAAACACCTCGGCATCCGCGCCGGATGGGTCGTCGCGATCAAAGACCTCATAGCCCACCTGGATATATTCATTCGACCGGTCCGGGTCATGCTCCTGACGGCGAAAGACCTCTCCGGAATAGGTATAACGCGCGGGTTCTGCGCCGTCGCTCATGTGCATCTGCACCACTGGTAGAGTGAAATCCGGGCGCAGCATCTGCTCGCCCCGCAGGGCGTCAGTCGTGACATAAGCACGTCCGCGGATGTCTTCGCCATAGAGGTCCAACAGTGTCTCGGCCGGTTGCAGCAATGGTGTATCAACCACCTGCGCACCTGCGGCCTCGAACCGGACGCGCATCATCGCGGCGCGGGCCTGTATCTGGGAACGGTTGGCCATGGCTCAGTCCTGACTGTCCAGAATTTCACGCACCTTGGCGACCAGATCACCGCGCGGCACTTCGAACTGGCTGGGGCGTTCTTTCCATTCCTCCAGCGTGGCACTTTCGGCGATTTTGGCACCAAGGATCAAGTCTTTGATCTGAACGATGCCATTGGCCTTTTCGTCACCGCCTTCGATCACCGCGATGGGAGAATTCCGTTTGTCTGCATATTTCAGCTGATTGCCGAAGTTCTTCGGATTGCCCAAGTAGACTTCGGCCCGAATGCCGGCATTCCGCAGCTCAGCCACCATCGCCTGATAATCGGCCATACGGTCGCGATCCATAACGGTGACGACCACAGGCCCTGTCGCCTGCGCGCTGAGACGACCCTTTTCGCGCAAAGCGGCCAGCAGGCGATCGACACCGATGGAGACACCAGTTGCAGGCACCTCCTGCCCGGTGAAGCGCTTGACCAGATCGTCGTAACGACCACCACCTGAGACGGAACCGAACTGACGCTTGCGGCCTTTTTCGTCGAAAATCTCAAAAGTTAGCTCGGCTTCATAGACCGGGCCGGTGTAGTAGCCGAGACCGCGTACTACCGACGGGTCGATCTCGATCCGGTCCGAACCGTAGCCGCCCGCATCCAGCAGCGAACCGATCTGTTCCAGTTCAGCAATGCCATCCGCACCGATCTTGCTGTCGCCAACCGCCGCACGCAGGTTCGCGAGCGTTCCGGCGGTATCCGCAGCTTTGGAGGTCAGGAAGGCAAGCACAGGCTCGGCCTGATCGTCGCTCAGACCCACACCATCGATAAACGCGCCAGAGGCGTCCAGACGGCCCTTGGTCAGCAGCTCTCGGACACCGGCCTCACCGACCTTGTCGAACTTGTCGATGGTGCGCAGAACGTTGTCGCGGGCGGCGGCGTCTTCACCCAGCCCCATTGCCTCAAGCACGCCGTTCAGAACCTTGCGGTTATTGACCCGCACCAGATAGTCGCCGCGCGGAATGCCCACCGTCTCCAGCGTGTCCGACAGCATCGCGCAGATCTCGGCGTCCGCCGCCATCGAGGCGGTGCCGACCGTATCCGCATCGCACTGATAAAACTGACGATAGCGCCCCGGCCCCGGCTTTTCGTTCCGCCATACAGGTCCCATCGCATAACGGCGATAGGGCGTCGGCAGGTCGTTGCGGTGCTGCGCGTAGACTCGGGCCAAAGGCGCGGTTAGGTCATAGCGCAGGGCCATCCAATCGCCGTTGCCGCCTTCGTCAAACTCCTGCCAAGCAAAGACGCCTTCGTTCGGGCGGTCCACGTCGGGCAGGAACTTGCCCAGCGCCTCGACAGTCTCGACCGCGCTGCTTTCTAAAGCGTCGAACCCATACCGATGATACACGCCTGCAATCGTCCGCAGCATCTCGGTGCGCTGCGTGACTTCCTCGCCGAAATAGTCACGGAACCCTTTCGGCGTTACGGCCTTGGGGCGGGGCTGTTTCTTGGGCTTGGCCATCGGGGGCGTCCTTCACGGGTCATGTTCCGCGCGCGGTCTATCCCATGGCCCGCATCGGGGCAAGGCGCGCTTTCGCTGGTCTTGGCTTTGCAGGCCCGCTATGACCGTCCCTGAAGCAGACCCCACAGGAAATCAACATGCAGCATCTAGAAGAACAGATCGCCCATCTGACCCGCACGGTCGAAGAGCTGAACACCGTCGTCACACGCCAGCAATCCGAGATCGACCGCCTGACGCGCCGCGTCGAAATGCTGCTGCAGCGCGAGGCCGAACGGGCGCAGGAAGGCTCGGGCGGGGTCGTGTTCGGAGACGAACGCCCGCCGCATTATTGAGACAGATTTCGATGTTGATGCCTGCTTTTCTGGTTCTTGCTGGTCACGCCCTATACTAATCACAGGGTTACCGTTCGAAATCTTGTTGGTAGGCTAATACTTTAATATCAGTTCACTGGCAGGAGACGTTCAATGGCCGACAGACTTGCTCTTGTCACAGGTGCCGCGCGTGGCATCGGGCTGGCGACAACAAAACTGTTTCTACAAAACGGCTGGAACGTTGCGATGATCGATCGTGACTCTGAGGCGCTTTCTCTTGCCGCAAAGGATCTAGACGGTGCGGTTGCGTTCGTCGCGGACGTTTCGGATCAAAATCAGGTTGTTGGCGTGGTCAAGGCCGTTCTCGCCGAATTCAATCGCGTTGATGCTGTGGTGAACAACGCGGGTGTCGCAGATTTCGGGCCAATTGAGGAACACGATTTCGCAGTGTGGCGTCGGGTTATGGAAACCAACCTTGATGGCGTGTTTCTGGTCTCTCAGGCGACTATACCGGCCCTACGCAAAAGCCGTGGCGCTATCGTAAACATCGCATCGATTTCGGGGCTGAGGGCGAGCACACTTCGCGTCGCATACGGAACGTCGAAGGCGGGTGTCATCCACCTGACCAAGCAACAAGCCGCCGAACTAGGAGAATTCGGTATACGCGCCAATTGCGTGTGTCCGGGCCCGGTCCGTACCAAGCTTGCAATGGCAGTCCACTCGCCCGAAATCATCGCCGCCTATCATGACGCTATCCCACTGAACCGATACGGTTCGGAGGATGAGATCGCGCAGGTGATCTATTTCCTTTGCTCGGACCAGGCCAGCTACGTAACGGGTCAGGTGATCGCGTCCGACGGCGGGTTCGAAAGCACTGGCGTGGGCTTGCCGGCGCTACGATCGAGCAACTGAGATTCACCCACGATTTGTCCGCGTCGGGACGCAAAACAGGATGCTAAGGTTTACAAACCCAGCGACGATTTCACGGCGTTATCGACAACCCCGCCCAGAAGGGCGTTTTTATCCGCAGCACAGCCCTCAGACAGAGCGGCGATGAACGCTTCGCGCAGTTTCGCTTTGTCTTCATCTGCGGCCGCGTGGTCCTCGATATTGATCTGACGATTGTAGAGAGACAGAGCCGTCATCTTGCCCACGACCTCAACAACAAAGGCCTCATCCCCGTCCGCCTCTTCGGCGATTGAGGCACAGGTGTAGTGCATGACAGGCAGGGCATCTTCGACCATCTGCTGGGCCGCTTCGTCGGCCAAAGCAAAGACCGGAGCCACCAAAAGTGATGCCAAGACAACAGGCTTGAGAGTTTTCATCCGCATCGCAATCACTTCCAGTTATGTCCGATAATCGCACCGGCCACACCGCCGATTGCCGCGCCCTTGCCGTCACCGATCAGGGCCCCAACTCCGGCGCCGATCAACGCACCTTCGATTGTCTGCTTCTTCTTTTTGTCGTCCGCAAAAGCCGCAGTCGCCACGGAAAGCGAGATCGCCCCCGCCAATACCAACGCTTTGGAGCCCATAGCTGAAAGTGCCAAACCCTAACCCTCCTGTTTCATCTGTCACAGAATGTGCAGTTACAGCCTAGCCGGGGGACATCGCTGTGGCAATAAAGCCGGGATCAGACCTCTTCCACTGACAGAACGCCATCCAGCGACTTGATCGCGCCTTTGATCTGCGGGTTGATCGGGAAGTCCTGCCCCAGATCCATCTCGACATCGCCCGGCAGTCCTGGGTCCATCAGGCACAGCTGGATCGGCCCTTTTGCAGCCCCCTTCGCAGCGCTGGCGGCATCCACCAGCACGCTTGCCACTGTGGGCAGCACCTGCGGCTGATCGACGAATATGCGCAGGCCGGTCGCACCCGCCTCGGCCACAACCGAATCTACCGGACCTACCGAACGACCCAGAAGTTTCAGCTGATCTGCCTCCATCGTCGCCTCGGCGGTCAGAACCACCTGCGCGCCGGTCTCAAGATATTCGCGCGATTTCTCCAGCGTTTCCGAGAACAGCGTGACCTCATACGCACCAGTCGGGTCAGACAACTGCGCAAAGGCAAAGCGGTTGCCGCGGGCCGATTTCCGTTCCTGTCGGCCGGCAACAACCCCGGCCATCTTCGCGATCAGAGGGCCAGAGCGGGCTTTTTCCGTCACCTCATCCAAGGTCAGCACCTGTTTGCGTTTCAGCGCAGGCATGTAATCATCCAGCGGGTGGCCCGACAGGTAGAAGCCAATGGCTTTGAACTCTTCGCTGAGCCTTTCTGCGGGCAGCCAGTCCGGCGTCGGCGACAGGCGCGGTTCGGGCAGGTCGTCCCCGGCCTCGCCAAACAATGACACCTGGTTCGAGTTCTTCTGTTCGTGGATCGCCGCCGAATACTGCACAAGCGGATCGAGGCTTTCGAACACGCGGCGGCGGTTCTTGTCCAACTCGTCGAAGGCTCCGGCCCGTGCCAGCATCTCCAAGGGGCGCTTGCCGACCTTTTTCAGATCAACGCGGCGCGCGAAGTCAAAGAGGTTGACGAAGGGTTTGTCGCCCCGACCATCAACCACAAGGCTCATCGCCTCGACACCCACGTTTTTCAACGCGCCCAGCGCATAGACAAGATGCCCATTGTCCACATCAAACGTGGCCTGAGAGCGGTTCACGCAAGGCGGGATGTAAGGCAGGTCCAGCCCCTTGCGGACCTCTTCAAAGTAAACGGCCAGTTTATCAGTCAGGTGGATATCGCAGTTCATGACGCCTGCCATGAACTCAACCGGGTGGTTCGCCTTCAGCCAGCCGGTCTGATAGCTGACCACCGCATAGGCGGCCGCGTGGGATTTGTTGAAGCCGTAGTTGGCGAATTTCTCCAAAAGGTCGAACACCTCGGAGGCTTTCTTGGCATCCACACCATTCTCTGCGGCGCCCTTTTCGAATTTCGGGCGTTCGGCATCCATCGCCTCTTTGATCTTCTTACCCATCGCGCGGCGCAGCAGGTCAGCGCCGCCGAGGGAATACCCGGCCATCACCTGAGCGATCTGCATCACCTGTTCTTGGTAGACGATGATGCCCTGCGTTTCCTCAAGGATGTAATCGATCAGCGGATGCACGGATTCGATTTTCCGCAACCCGTTTTTGACCTCACAATAGGTCGGGATGTTCTCCATCGGACCGGGGCGATAGAGCGCCACAAGGGCCACGATATCCTCGATACAGGTAGGTTTCATGCGCTTGAGCGCGTCCATCATGCCCGAGGATTCCACCTGGAACACCGCCACTGTCTTGGCCGCGGAATAGAGCTTGTATGTCGCCTCATCATCCAGCGGGATCGCGTTGATCTGGTTCTCGGCCCCGTCGGCGGGCTCATAGAGTTCTGTCCCGTCCGCCGCGACATGCAGAGGCCGCCCGGATTTGAAGATCAGATCCATCGCGTTCTGGATCACAGTAAGCGTTTTCAGACCCAGAAAGTCGAATTTGACCAACCCGGCCTGCTCCACCCATTTCATATTGAACTGGGTCGCGGGCATATCAGAGCGCGGATCCTGATAGAGCGGCACCAACGCGTCCAACGGCCGGTCACCGATCACCACACCCGCCGCATGGGTCGAGGCGTTCCGCAACAGCCCTTCGACTTGCTGGCCGTAGTTGAGCAACCGTTCGACGACCTCTTCATTCCGCGCCTCTTCGCGCAGGCGCGGCTCATCTTTCAGGGCCTTTTCGATGGAAACAGGTTTGACCCCCTCAACCGGGATCATCTTGGACAGCCGGTCGACCTGCCCATAAGGCATCTGCAGCACGCGCCCGATATCGCGCACGGCAGCCTTGGACAACAACGCACCAAAGGTGATGATCTGCCCCACCTTGTCGCGCCCATATTTCTGCTGCACGTAGCGGATCACCTCTTCCCGGCGATCCATGCAAAAGTCGATGTCGAAGTCGGGCATCGAAACCCGCTCTGGATTCAAAAAGCGTTCGAACAGCAAGCTGTAGCGCAGCGGGTCAAGGTCGGTGATCGTCAGGGCATAGGCCACCAGAGACCCCGCACCCGAGCCCCGCCCCGGTCCGACCGGAATGTCATGATCCTTGGACCATTGGATAAAGTCCGCAACGATCAGGAAGTAGCCGGGGAACCCCATGCCTTCGATGATCCCGAGCTCAAAATCCAAACGTTCCTGATATTCCTCAGGCGTCACCGCGTGCGGGATCACGGCCAGACGTTTCTGCAGACCCTCATTCGCAATGCGGCGCAGTTCGGCCACTTCATCATCGGCAAACTTGGGCAGAATGGGATCCCGGCGATAGGCCATAAAGGCGCAACGGCGCGCGATCTCGACCGTGTTCTCAATGGCCTCAGGCAAATCCGCGAACAGAGTCACCATTTCCTGCTGCGACTTGAAATAATGCTGAGCGGTCAGACGGCGGCGACCGGCTTGCTGATCGACATAGGCCCCCTCGGCGATGCAGATCAGCGCGTCATGGGCCTCATACATATCCGAGGTCGGAAAATAGACGTCATTGGTGGCGACCAAAGGCAGATTCTTGGCATAGGCCATCTCGACATGACCACGCTCGGTCAAGCGCTCGGCCTCGGGCTGGCCGTCCTCGCCCGGATGGCGTTGCAGTTCGATATACAAACGATCCGGGAACATCCCCAACAACCGGTCGACCAGAGCCTCAGCCGCCGGGCGCTGCCCTTGCTGCAGCAACATGCCCACTGGGCCTTCTGGTCCACCAGTCAAACAGATCAGACCCGCCGACCGATCCGCCAGCTCCTCCAACGTGACCTGCGGCAACTGCCCGCCTTTGTCCACATAAAGGCAGGAGCTCAGCTTCATAAGGTTCTCATACCCAACCTCGGACTGCGCCAGCAGCACCAGAGGCGCAGGCGCTTTTAGTTTCTCACCG
The DNA here is from genome assembly GCF_056539825.1 of Ruegeria sp. B10. Classification (NCBI taxonomy): domain Bacteria; kingdom Pseudomonadati; phylum Pseudomonadota; class Alphaproteobacteria; order Rhodobacterales; family Roseobacteraceae; genus Ruegeria; species Ruegeria sp. B10. The sequence goes on along the minus strand of NZ_JBQFVP010000008.1, from coordinate 52,809 downwards.
GGTTTTGGCTGCACATAGGTCAGATCGACCTGACACCCCATGATCGGCTGAATCCCGGCCCCGCTGGCGGTGACTGAAAACTCCAGCGCCGAGAACATCGAGTTGGTGTCGGTCACCGCAACGGCGGGCATCTCGGCCTTCTCGCAAAGGCTGGGCAGCTTTTTCAGCCGCACAGCGCCTTCCAGCAGGGAATATTCAGTGTGAACGCGAAGGTGAATGAATCGAGGGGTACTGCTCATACCCCGCACGCTATCCCAGTCAGCAGCGACGAAAAAGCGGGAACCGACTCTGTGGACTGCTTAAAAAATCAGCAGCGATTATTCTGATTTTTTAGAAGGTGCTTCGGGTCAGACTCAGCACCGCTTCAAAAATGGTGTTTATTTACAAGTGCCTGACTTCTAAACAACTGCAATATTCACAGGTCGTTCCGGTCCAATGGTGCATCATATAGGCAGTTTTCCTTGCCAGATAAGGTGCGCTGTTTCTAACATCTGACGGCAAGCACTTCGCCCGCCACTCTTTCTACGTCGCATCGAAGGAGGGCCCAACGGGCGCAACCGGGTAAGGCGACGGGTTTCACGAATGGACATCACGTTTCTTCTGAACGGAGAGACAGTGCAGCTGTCGGATGTTAGTCCGACGGTCACCCTGCTAGACTGGCTGCGAGAGGAACGCGGCCTGACTGGCACAAAGGAAGGCTGCAACGAAGGCGATTGCGGCGCCTGCACCGTGATGGTCACCGAAGAGGGCAGTGCCAAGGCATTGAACGCATGCATCCTGTTCTTGCCCCAACTGCACGGCAAAGCCGTCCGCACCGTCGAGGGCGCAAGCGGCCCAAACGATGAACCTCATCCGGTCCAAAGCGCGATGGTCGATCTACACGGCTCGCAATGCGGCTTCTGCACCCCCGGCTTTGTGATGTCGATGGTTGCCAGTCACGCAAATGGCGCAACCGACCACGACACCCAACTGGCCGGCAACCTGTGCCGCTGCACCGGCTACGCCCCGATTATCCGCGCCGCCAAAGCCGCCGAACCGCAACCCGTCCCGCAATGGATCACTAGCGACCAGTCCTTCTCTTGTCCAAAAATACCTCGGGGGGAGGCCACAGGCCGGGGGGCAGAGCCCCCCTTCCTCCCCACGTCATCCGACGAATTGGCGGAAGTCTATGCACGGCACCCCAACGCGACACTCATCGCCGGTGCAACCGATGTCGGCCTTTGGGTCACCAAGCAACTGCGTGAGCTTGACCCGGTGATCTTCCTCAACGGCTGCGAAGACCTCAAACAGATCACAATCACCGACGACGAAATCCGCTTCGGGGCAATGGTCGACATGAACCGGATGGGCGAGGCTATTGCTGATCTCCACCCCTCCTACGCCGAAATGATCCGTCGCTATGCCAGCGTTCAGTTGCGCCACGCAGCCACCGTCGGCGGTAACATCGCCAATGGCTCGCCTATCGGGGACAACCCGCCTGCGCTGATCGCATTGGCTGCAACTCTGCACCTTCGCAAAGGCGACGCCCGCCGGTCCCTCCCTTTGGAAGAGTTCTTCATCGATTACGGCAAGCAAGACCGCGCGCCCGGCGAATTTGTCGAGGCCGTCAGTTTCCCGCGTCAAGCGGATCGACTGAAGGCTTACAAACTCAGCAAACGATTCGATCAGGATATCTCGGCCGTTTGCGGCTGTTTCAATATCACCGTATCCAAGGGCACCGTCACCCAAGCGCGCATCGCTTTTGGCGGCATGGCGGGGACTCCTAAACGGGCAACCCATGTCGAGGCCGCACTCATCGGCAAACCCTGGACGCGTGCGGTGATTGACGCCGCGCTGCCCAGCTTTGCCGAAGATTATTCACCACTCACGGACATGCGCGCCTCGGCAACCTATCGATTGGAGACCGCTAAAGCGATGCTGCAACGGTATTTCCTCGAAGATCAGGGCGAAGTGACAGACGTGCTCAAGGTGACGGCATGAGCGTGACCAAACCCCTCCCCCACGACGCGGCCCCGCTGCATGTGGCCGGTGCCGCACGTTATGTGGATGACATCCCGACGCCAAAGGGCACCCTGCATCTGGCCTTTGGTCTGAGCCCGATTGCCAAAGGTACGATCACCGCGATGGACCTGTCGGCCGTGAAAGCTGCGGATGGCGTGGTGCAGGTGATGACGGCCGAAGATCTTCCTTTTGCCAACGACGTCTCTCCCTCGATCCATGATGAACCGCTGCTATCGGACGGCACGGTGCATTACATCGGTCAGCCCGTGTTTCTGGTTGTCGCCACCAGCCACCTAGCCGCCCGCAAAGCCGCGCGGTTGGGTAAGATCGACTATGCCGAAGACACCCCGATCCTGACCGTCGAAGACGCTCTGACCGCCGACAGCCGGTTCGAGGATGGCCCCCGCATCTACGCCAAGGGCGACGCGGATGCCGCAATCGCCAGTGCGGCCCATATCATCGAAGGAAGCTTCGAGCTTGGCGGGCAAGAGCATTTCTACCTCGAAGGACAGGCAGCTCTGGCTGTGCCCAATGAAGGCGCGGAAATGCTGGTCCATAGCTCAACCCAGCATCCAACCGAGATTCAGCACAAAGTCGCCGATGCACTGGGCGTTCCCATGCACGCGGTCCGGGTTGAGACTCGGCGTATGGGCGGCGGGTTCGGCGGCAAGGAAAGTCAGGGCAACGCTCTGGCCGTGGCTTGTGCCATTGCCGCGCGCGCAACCGGCAAGGCCTGCAAAATGCGCTATGACCGCGACGATGACATGATCATCACCGGTAAACGCCACGCCTTCCGTATTTCCTACAAAGCCGGGTTTGATGAGAACGGCCATATTCAGGGCGTCTCGTTCCACCACTACGCCATCTGCGGCTGGGCGCAGGACCTGTCTCTGCCCGTCGCCGACCGCGCGATGCTGCATTCGGACAACGCCTACCTTCTGCCCAATGCGCGGATCGAGAGCCACCGATTGAAGACCAACACCCAATCCGCCACCGCCTATCGCGGGTTCGGAGGCCCTCAGGGCATGGTCGGGATAGAACGCGTGATGGACCACGCCGCGCATGCGCTGGGTCTGGACCCTGTCGAGCTGCGCCGTCGGAACTACTACGAACCCGCTCACAAGGTTGCTGAGGCCGCACCGGTGGAGAAACCAATGGGCCACCCTGATCCGCATGAAGACCTGACCAGTCGCGGCGCAGTTGAGATGGGCGACGCGCCCGTGCGCCCCCTACCCGCAGGTGGCAACACCACGCCTTACGGGATGGAGGTCAGCGACTTTGAACTACATGGCTTGACCGAAGCTCTACTGAAATCCAGCAAATATGCCGCGCGTAAGGCTGCCATCGAAAAATGGAACACCGAAAACAGTGTGATCAAGAAGGGCATCGCCTTCTCTCCGGTCAAGTTCGGGATTTCCTTCACGCTGACCCACCTCAATCAAGCAGGTGCTTTGGTGCATGTGTATCAAGACGGTTCGGTCCACCTGAACCATGGCGGCACCGAGATGGGTCAAGGCCTGTTCCAGAAGGTCGCGCAGGTCGCTGCGTCGCGCTTTGGCATTCCGCTGGAGATGGTCAAGATCACCGCGACCGATACGGCCAAAGTGCCCAACACATCGGCCACGGCGGCGTCTTCGGGCAGTGACCTGAACGGCATGGCGGTCAAAGCGGCCTGCGACACGATCCGCGACCGCATGGCCGACTATCTGGCCGAACGTCATCAGGCCGACCCGTCGACAGTCTCCTTCTCTGATGGCCATGTTGCGGTTGGCGCAGAACGCTACACGTTCGCCGAAGCCGCCGCGTTGGCCTATCAGGGGCGCATCAGCCTGTCGGCGACCGGCTTCTACAAGACACCCAAGATCGAATGGGACCGGATCGCTGGCCGCGGTCGTCCGTTCTTTTACTTCGCTTATGGGGCGTCGGTCACCGAGGTAGCCGTGGACACGCTGACCGGCGAGAACCGCATTCTGCGCACCGATATCCTGCATGATGCAGGCGCATCGCTGAACCCAGCGTTGGATATCGGACAGGTCGAAGGCGGCTATGTGCAAGGCGCAGGCTGGCTGACGACCGAGGAATTGGTCTGGGACGGCAAAGGCAACCTGCGCACCCATGCGCCATCGACCTACAAAATCCCCGCCTGCTCAGACCGGCCCGATATCTTCAACGTCGCGCTTTGGGTTGGCGAGAACCGCGAGGACACGATCTATCGCTCAAAAGCGGTGGGTGAACCGCCTTTCATGCTGGGAATATCGGCATGGTTGGCCCTGTCCAATGCGGTTGCAGCCTGCGGCGACAGCTATCCGGCGCTGGATGCACCCGCCACGGCTGAGGACGTCTGGCGCGGCGTCCAGCGGATGAAATGAGGCATCTGATGGGATTTGACCTGGAGGCATTGAGGGAAGCGGTCAAAACCCACGGACAGGTGACTCGTGTGGTCATCGCTGCTATCAAGGGCTCGTCCCCACGCGAGGTTGGCGCCGCGATGTTGGTCTGGCCGGGTGGCCAGAGCGGAACGATCGGCGGCGGCACTTTGGAGTTTCAGGCTGCCGAAGCTGCGCGGTCCCAATCCCTACCCGCCCGTCTGACCCATCACGCGCTTGGCCCCGAATTGGGCCAATGCTGCGGCGGTGCAGTTTCACTGTTCAGCGAGGTCTTTGATCAAAAGGCGCTTGAAGCCCTCGACGACACGGTCATAGCGCGATCCGCTTTGGAAAGCGAAATGCCTCTTTCCGTGAAACGGTTGCTGACAACTACGCGCGGTCAGGGAATTGCCCCCGAACCGCAGCTGATCGACGGCTGGATGGTTGAGCCGGTTCACAAGCCAACCCGAAACCTGTGGATCTGGGGCGCTGGCCATGTGGGCCGGGCGTTGGTCGACGTTCTGTCCCCCCTACCCGACATCGCGATCACCTGGGTCGATACCGGACCCGAGCGCTTCCCGGCCTTGGTTCCAAATGGTGTCACCACAGTTCCAGCGGCCAAACCAGCCGAGCTGGTTAGCCATACACCGTCCAATGCCGAGCATCTTGTGCTTACTTACTCACACAATCTGGATTTAGAGCTGTGCAACCGGCTGCTTTCGCATGATTTCCGCTTTGCGGGGCTGATCGGCTCGGCTACGAAATGGGCGCGATTCCGGTCGCGGCTGGCAGCTCTTGGGCATTCACCTGAACAGATCAGCCGGATCACCTGTCCAATCGGCGATCCCGCTCTGGGCAAACACCCGCAAATGATCGCCGTTGGCGTCGCCGCGCAGCTTCTGCGTCCGGCCCGACAGACTGAGTTGAAGAAGGACCTGAGCGCGTGACCACTCCACTCTTAAGCCTGCAAGGGCTGACCAAAGCCTATCCCGGCGTCGTGGCCAATGATCAGGTGTCGTTCGACATCGGCGAAGGCGAAGTACATGCGCTTTTGGGCGAAAACGGCGCGGGGAAATCTACGCTGGTCAAGATGATCTATGGCCTGGTGAAGCCAGACAGCGGCACCATGATGCTGCGCGGCCAACCCTTCGCCCCAGCGGAACCCCGCGCGGCGCGGGCGGACGGGATTGCGATGGTGTTCCAGCACTTCTCACTGTTCGACGCGCTGAACGTGGCCGAGAATATTGCGTTGGGGATGGAAAACCCGCCGCCCATGGGCGATCTGGCCTCGCGGATCCGCGAAGTGTCCGAGACCTACGGCCTGCCTTTGGACCCTTACCGCACGGTCGGCGATCTGTCCGCGGGGGAGCGTCAGCGGGTTGAGATCATCCGCTGTCTGCTGCAGGACCCCAAGCTGCTGATCATGGACGAACCAACCAGCGTGCTGACCCCGCAAGAGGTCGAAATCCTGTTTGAAACTTTGAATAAATTGCGGTCTGAGGGCACCTCGATCCTCTATATCTCGCACAAGCTGGAAGAAATCCGCACGCTCTGTGACCACGCCACGATCCTGCGGCTGGGCAAGAATGTAGGCGAGTGTATTCCAGCCGAAACATCCGCACGCGACATGGCCGAGATGATGGTGGGATCAACGCTGCAAACGCCCGAACGCTCGGGCCGTGAGTTCGGTGAGGTTGCGTTGGATGTCAGCGGTCTATCGGTGCCGTCGCCTTCGGAATTTGGAACAGCGCTGAAGAACGTCCACATGACGGTCCGCAAGGGTGAGGTTCTTGGCATTGGCGGTGTCGCTGGCAACGGTCAGGATGAGTTGCTGGGCGTGCTGTCCGGTGAGATTCAAACCCCTGCCGACGCGATCAAGTTCAATGGTCAGCAGATCGGCAAACTCGGCCCCACTGCCCGCCGGAAACTGGGTGTACTGACCGCACCCGAGGAACGCCTGGGTCATGCCGCTGCGCCGGATATGAGCCTGACTGAGAACGCCCTGCTGACCGGGTCGGTGCGCGAAGGTTTGGAAAACAAAGGGTTCCTCAAATGGTCCGAGACCAAAAGCTTCGCGGAGAAGATCATAAGCGCGTTTGACGTCAGAACGCCCGGGCCTGAAAACGCGGCACGGTCGCTTTCAGGCGGGAACCTGCAGAAATTCGTGATTGGTCGGGAAGTCTTGCAGAACCCTGAGGTTCTGGTGGTGAACCAACCGACATGGGGTGTAGATGCGGCGGCGGCTGCGTCGATCCGGCAGGCCATTCTGGATCTGGCGGCCAAGGGAACAGCGGTGATCTGCATCAGTCAGGACTTGGACGAGTTGATGGAGATCTCAGATAGTTTTGCGGCCCTGAACGAAGGGCGGCTGAGCGCGCCTCGCGAAACCACCGGCCTGACCGTTGACGAGATCGGCCTAATGATGGGCGGCGCCCATGGCATGGAGGTGGCGCATGTGTGATCTGTCGCGTCGCCTTCGGCGAGAGTATTTGGAACAAGATGAAGACGGGCGGGGAATAAGTACATGATTGTGTTGGAGAAACGACCGCAACCGTCGAAAGCGTGGTCCTATGCGACCCCCGTGGTGGCGGTGATTGCTACGATGGTCTTCGGCGGCATCTTGTTCGCCATTCTGGGCAAAAACCCGATCGAGGCCATCGGCACCATCTTTTGGGAGCCCCTGTTCGGCGAGTTCGCATTTTACTACCGCCCGCAACTGCTGGTGAAAGGCGCGCCATTGGTGCTGATTGCGATCGGCCTGGCGTTGGGTTTCCGCGCGGGCATCTGGAATATCGGGGCGGAAGGGCAGTACATCATGGGGGCCATCTTCGGGGCCGGGGCCGGGCTGGCCTTTTACCCTCTGGACGCGTTCTACATCTTTCCGATCATGGTGATAGCAGGCGCGTTCGGTGGCTGGCTTTGGGCGATGATCCCGGCCTTTCTGAAGGTGCGCTTCGGCACCAACGAAATCCTCGTGTCACTGATGCTAGTTTACGTGGCCGAACAGATGTTGGCATCGGTGTCTTTGGGCCTGTTGAAGAACCCCGAGGGGTTTGGCTTTCCCGGTTCGCGTAACCTGCAATCCTATGACAGTGCGCATAATGCCGAATTGATCGCGGGATCTGGGATGCACTGGGGTGTCGTGACTGCCCTCATCGCAGTGATCTTTTCCTATGTCCTTCTGAACCGGCACATGCTGGGCTTTCACATCCGTCTGACCGGTGAAGCTCCGCGTGCTGCAAAGTTTGCTGGTGTGAATCCTGCCCGTCTGATCCTGTTTTGTCTGGGCCTGTCCGGCGCTCTGGCCGGTCTGGCGGGGATGTTCGAAGTCTCAGGCCCTTCGGGTGTGGTCAGTATCGACTTTAACGTTGGCTACGGCTTCACAGCGATCATTGTAGCCTTTTTAGGCCGACTGCACCCAGTGGGTATCCTGCTGGCCGGTGGCTTGATGGCGCTGACCTATATCGGCGGTGAAATCGCGCAGTCTCAGCTCGGGCTGCCTGCCGCTGCCATTCAGGTGTTCCAGGGGATGCTTTTGTTCTTCCTGCTGGCATTCGATCTTCTGACAAACTACCGCATCCGTGCGGCCCGTAGCGAGGTAGCGTAATGGATCTTGGTGAAATCAATCCCGTCCTTCTGGTCGCCTCGCTCATGGTTGCGGCGACCCCCCTGCTGCTGGCCGCGATCGGAGAGCTGGTCGTCGAAAAAGCAGGCGTTCTGAACCTCGGCGTCGAAGGCATGATGATCGTCGGCGCGATCAGCGGTTTCGCGATCTCGGTGGAAACCGGCTCGCCATGGCTGGGTTTTATCGCGTCAGCTATTGGCGGTGCGGTGCTGTCACTACTGTTCGTGTTGCTGACACAGGTCGCTCTGGCCAATCAGGTGGCCAGTGGCCTTGCGCTGACATTGTTCGGCCTCGGGTTCAGTGCCCTTCTGGGCCAAAGCTATGTGGGGATCAAACCCCCCAGCATGGAGGATATTCATATCCCCCTGATCAGCGATATCCCTGTCATCGGGCCGATCTTTTTCCAGCATGACCCGATCCTCTATGTCGGCATCGCTTTGACTGCGGGTGTTTGGGCGACGCTGAAATACACGCGTGTTGGTCTGATCCTGCGCGCGGTGGGTGAAAACCACGATGCAGCGCATGCGTTGGGCTACAAAGTCATCAAGATCCGCATCATGGCGATCCTGTTCGGCGGGGCCTGTGCCGGGCTGGGCGGCGCCTATATCAGCCTGATCCGTGTCCCGCAGTGGACAGAGGGCATGACCGCCGGTGTCGGCTGGATCGCACTGGCACTGGTGGTGTTCGCCAGCTGGAAGCCATGGCGCGCCTTACTGGGTGCCTATTTGTTTGGCGGCATCACCGTGTTGCAGCTTAATTTGCAGGCAGCGGGCGTTGCCATTCCTGTCGAGTATCTGGCAATGTCGCCCTACATTATCACGATCCTTGTGCTTGTGATCCTTTCGGCCGACAAGAGCAGCGCACCTGCCTCACTGGGCCGGATTTTCCACGCCTCGCACTAGGGGCCAACTGAACCAACTTGGGGAGTAACACATGAAATTCACGACACTTCTGGCAAGCGCCGCCATGGCGCTGGGTCTGGCCTCGGGGGCCATGGCCGCCGACGACAAAACCAAGGTCGGCTTCGTCTATGTCGGCCCGGTGGGCGACGGTGGCTGGACTTACGAACACAACAAAGGCCGCCTAGCCGTTGAGGAAGAGTTCGGCGACAAGGTTGAAACCGTCTTTGTCGAATCCGTTCCCGAAGGCCCGGATGCCGAGCGCGTCATGACGCAAATGGCGCTGGAAGGCGCTGACCTGATCTTCACCACCTCGTTCGGCTATATGGATCCGACCATCAACGTGGCGAAGAAATTTCCGAACGTGAAATTCGAACACGCGACCGGCTACAAAACCGCCGACAACGTCGCGGTCTACTCGGCCCGTTTCTATGAAGGTCGTGCCGTTCAGGGCCACATCGCGGGTAAGATGACCAAGTCGAACATCATCGGCTATATCGGGTCCTACCCGATCCCTGAGGTGATCCGTGGCATCAACTCGGCCTATCTGCACGCCAAAAAGGTGAACCCGGATGTCGAATTCAAGATCGTCTGGGCCTACACTTGGTTCGACCCTGCGAAAGAGGCTGACGCCGCTACCGTTCTGATCGAACAGGGCGCAGACGTGATCCTGCAGCACACCGACTCGACCGCGCCTCAGGCGGCTGCGCAAGAGGCTGGCAATGTCGTGACCTTCGGTCAGGCCTCGGACATGAGCGAGTACGCCCCGTTCCCGCGCGTATCCTCGATCATCGATGACTGGGCGCCCTACTACATCGCACGGACCAAGGCCGTCATGGATGGCACATGGGAAAGCGCCAACACATGGGACGGCATCCGCGAGGGTATGGTCGCAATCGGCGAGATCTCGGATGCAGTTCCCGCTGATGTCAAAGAAGAGGCTCTGGCGCTGAAAGCGGCCATGGCTGCAGGTGAATACCACCCCTTCACCGGCCCGATCAAAAAGCAGGATGGCAGCGACTGGCTGGCCGAAGGTGAGGTCGCAGATGACGGAACGCTGGCAGGTATGAACTTCTACATCGAAGGTCTGGAAGGCGAGATCCCGCAGTAAGCTGCAGGGCGTATCGAAAAACCAAAGGCCCGCATTTAGCGGGCCTTTTTTTGGGCTACATTGCCCAGATCAAGGTTTGAAACCTCAGTGCCCCGTCAGCACCAAGGTGTTCACCGGCATCAGGATCAGACGCAACCGCAGACCGGCCGCATGAACCACTCCAATCGTGTCGACCACATGCAGGAACGCCTTGTTCCAGAACCCTAGGCTTTCATCCTCTAGCTTGTGGTGGTTGTCGGTATAGACATTCGCCAGACAGTTGCTGCCCGGAGGGATGTCATCCGCCATGCCTTTATACAACGGCTCCATATACACCAGAATCGAACCCGGCACTTTGTTGTGCTGGACGTCCCGCAACTCGTCTGTTGGGCGAATCTGACCTGAGGGGATGACGTCCTGCACCTCGACCACAACCATCGGGATCACCGTGAAGGGTTTGGTCATGCAACCCAGTTCTCCAATCATTCCAGGTTTGATGACCTGAGCAGACATCTGGTTGAACGCAGCCTGAAAACGATCATGGCCCGAGTGCGAAGGCACCAGAATGCCAGCCGGGCGCAACAGCGGGCTGACATAGTCACCAACCTGCAGACCGAACTGTTCGATCCGACCTGTAACGCCCGCGCTGATCACCGTCTTGTCCAGCTCGGTCAGGGCCGCATCCAGCTGCGCATTGGCACTGGCCAGTTGGGCTGGGATCAGCTCCTCAATCTGCTGCACCACGGCGGCGCGTTGTGACTGGGCGGCAGTGACCTGCGCTTCGCGCTCAGCCACCAGATTCTCCAACCGCTCGATCTCGGCCAGACGCACCGCGCTGGAGCCTTCGTCGCGCAGTGTGGTGTTACGCTCTAGGTCTTCGACCGATTGCGCCAAAGCCGCGCGCGCACCAGCGATCCCGGCATCCGCCTGCGCCAGGTCCGTCTCGGCCACTTTCAGTGAGGCTTGAACCTGCGCGATCTGTGCATGGGCGGCCTGAACCTGCGCCTGCTGGGTGAAATCTTCGATCCGGAAAATCGGCTGGCCCGCTGTCACCGTATCGTTGTTGCTGACATAGACCTCAGACACCCGCCCGCCCAGTTGCGGCAGGATCGTGACCGTCCGGAAATACGAGGCCGCCGTGCTGGAGGCCGGATGAAAGTAGAACAGCGTGGTGATCACGGACAGCGCCAGAATGGCACAGGTGGTCAAGCCCCAGCGCAGCTCGTACCACATGGTGAAAAGGGTGATCTCATGCCCGATCCGCTTGCCTTGGACAAAGCGTCGGAACAGGAAATCCGGCAGCACCGTAATCAGGGCGCAGAGCATCGTTTCGATCATGGCTTACTGCTCCAGCGTGGTGGTGTTTTGTGGTGCCGGAGGGGCCGGTTCGGCAGTAGCCTGAGGTGCAAGAGACTGTCCGAGTGAGCGAATGGCATCCGCTATGTTTCGCATCGGGGTCGCAAAATCGGGGAATTGGAACCCGGCAACCAGAACGGCCGCGATCCAGAAAATGCCGTTATGTGTAAACAGCGCCAACAGCGCCAAAATACCCACCAGCTGGAACTGAGGGTGATTGTTCTCATGCGCCATTTTCTCGGGCACCGAATGCAGCGTCAGATATCCGACACCAATCAACACAACCAGAACGACAAAAAACACGACCATTGCCGAAAAGAGGTAGTCGCTCCCATCGGCTGCGACGACATATTTTGGGATATGTCCCGTGGCCATGGGATGGAGGTCCGCTGCAGTCACCTTAATCTCCTTCTTTTCTATGATGCGTCTTTGGCCGGGTTGATCGCCAAATTCAAGCCTGCTTATAGTCTCCCGAAATCCAAGCATATTCTTATAACAAGCACCAAGACCCTTATGACATCTGCTTCATCACAATCCATCCCGGTCACCCTGCGATGATCGACTTTCTAATCATCGGCGGCGGCATCGCGGGCCTCAGCGCGGGCGCGCGTTTGTCTGCTCATGGCTCTGTCACTGTTCTCGAGGGCGAGGACGCTCTGGGCTATCACTCATCGGGTCGCTCGGCTGCGATGTTCGAGGAAAACTACGGCCCGCCCTCGGTGGTTGCGCTCAATCGGGCCGGGGTCGATTACCTGCGATCAGCGAACGAAGGCTACCTGACCCCCCGAGGCCTCATGCTGGTTGCAGGCCACGATCAGGCTGACCTGTTTGCCAAAGACGTCGAAGAATTGAACGTACGCTCCATTTCACCGCAGCAAGCCATCGACAAAGTCCCGATCCTGAACCCGGACGTTCTGGCCCATGCCGCCATCAGTGTGGACGCCTTCGACATCGATACCGACCGCCTGATGCAGGACTTCGCGCGCGTGATCCGAGGCAATGGCGGCGCGGTCCTGACCCGCCAGGCCGTCACAGATATCCGCAAAAGCGGCCATTGGGTCGTTCAGGCGGGCGATGTGTTCGAGGCCCGAAACTTGGTCAATGCAGCTGGCGCTTGGGTGGATGAGGTCGCCGCGATGGCTGGTCTGCCGCCTATCGGCATCGTGCCGAAACGCCGCTCCATGGCGCGCATTCCCGCACCCGGAGGGCATGACGTATCCAACTGGCCCATGCTGATGGGGCCGGGAGAAGGTTGGTACGCCAAGCCTGATGCGGGGAAGTATCTGGTCTCACCCTCCGAGGCCGAACCGACAATACCTCATGACGCCTATGCCGACGATATGGTTCTTGCAGAAGGTCTGGCGCGGTATGAGGCTATGGTGACAACTCCCGTCACGCGGCTCGAGGCGAACTGGGCCGGGCTGCGTAGCTTCGTGGCGGATGGCACGTTGGTGCTGGGGCCAGATCCACAGGACCGCTCGTTCATCTGGTGCTCGGGTCAAGGTGGGTACGGGTTCCAGACATCGCCAGCTGCATCGTCCCATCTCGCCAGCCTTGTGACGGGGGCGCCGTCTGAACTACCTGAAGACATCGTCAATCAGTTGCATGTGGAAAGGTTGCGATCATGACCAAACGCGCTCTGCCTTCGAATGCCAGCGTCGCGACGCAAGGCGATGGGGCCCGTATGATCGCCCCAGCCGCAAGCCGCAACTCGGACGCGCTATGCGCCTTGCTGGCCAAGATGGCGCCTGCCGCGGGCCGCGCACTGGAAATCGCCAGCGGCACCGGCCAGCATGTTGCCGCCTTTGCGCGCACACTGCCCAACTTGGTATGGCAACCCACAGAAATCGACCCCGAACGCCGCGCCAGCATCGACGCCTATGCGACGGGTGTCGCCAATATTCTGCCCGCCACCGATTTAGATGCAACCACTGCAGGCTGGCATGAGGCATTCCAAGAGCAGGACCTGATCGTTCTGATCAACCTGCTGCACCTGATCTCTTGGCCAGAAACTGACACGTTTCTCAGCGAGGCCTCAAAGGCTCTGAGTCCGGCAGGTCGCTTGATCATTTACGGCCCCTTCATGCGAGCCGGCGCTTTGACCAGCCCAGGCGACGAGAAGTTTCACGAAGCCCTGATCTCACAAGATCCAGAGATCGGGTACAAGAACGACACAGAGATCAAAGCCTGCCTACAGCACTACGGCCTGCAACTGCTTCACTTGGTCGAAATGCCCTCCAACAATCTGGCGTTTGTTGCTCAAAGGCCGAAAACCTGACCAACGATTGGGCCGGTCAAAGCCTGCTGGCGCAGGCGGCGCATTCACTCGCGCCGCCGCAGTTCTCCAAGATCTCAGCCGTCTTTGCGGATGGTTTCGTTCTTCGGGTCGTAGGGGCTGTCGCAGGTGACGACTGCATCCCACAGCTTGTCCTGAATCTTGACCTTCAGTTTTGTGCCTTCAACCGCGAGATCAGGCGTCACATACCCCATGCCGATGGATTTCTCGAACGCCACCGAGTAACCGCCCGAGGTCAGACGACCCACGCGAGTGCCTTCCGGCGTGTAGAGCGCCTCGCGGCCCCACGGGTCGGCATCTTCCGGTCCGTCGATCAGAAGCGTGCAGCACTTGAAACGCACGCCAGTCTCTTCCAGCTTGGCCTTGCCGTAGAAGTCTTTCGACAGGTCGACAAAGCGCGGCAGGTCGGCTTCCAGCGGGGTCGCGTCGCGGCCCAGTTCGGTACCGAAAGCGCGATAGGATTTCTCCTGACGCAGCCAGTTCTGGGCGCGGGCGCCAACCAGCTTCATACCGTGCTTCTCACCCGCCTTTTCCAGCAGGTCGAACAAGTAGTTCTGCATTTCGATCGGGTGGTGCAGTTCCCAACCCAACTCACCAGTATAGGCCACGCGGATCGCGTTGACCGGGCACATTCCCAGTTCGATCTGGCGGGCCGACAGCCACGGGAAGCGCTTGTTGGACAGCGCGGTTTCCGGATCGGCGTCCTTGATGACTTCTTTCAGCACGTCACGCGACTTGGGTCCGGCAATAGCAAAGACGCCCCACTGAGTAGTCACGTCCTGGATTTCGATGTAACCGAACTCGTCCATCTTTTCCTCGGCCGCCTTACGCAGATAGTCCGCGTCGTACTCGGTCCAGGCACCGGCAGAAACGATGTAGTAGTTGTTCTCGCCGTTGCGGACGATGGTGTATTCGGTACGGGTGGTGCCGTGCGATGTCAGCGCGTAGGTCAGGTTGATACGACCGACCTTGGGCAGCTTGTTGCAGGTGAACCAATCCAGGAACTGGGTCGCTCCGGGACCTTTGACGACATGCTTTGTAAAGGCCGACGCGTCGATCAGGCCAACGCCTTCACGGATCGCTTTGGCTTCTTCGACTGCATATTGCCACCAGCCACCACGGCGGAACGAGCGGCTTTCCTTGTCGAAATTGTCCGGTGCATCAACAGGGCCGAAATAGTTCGGACGTTCCCAACCGTTCACCCAGCCGAACTGAGCACCGCGCGCTTTCTGGCGATCGTATGCCGGAACGGTCCGCAGCGGGCGGCAGGCTTCACGCTCTTCATCCGGGTGGTGCAGGATGTAGACGTGCTCATAGCACTCTTCGTTCTTGCGCGCTGCAAACTCGGTGGTCATCCAGTTGCTGCTGTAGCGTTTGGGGTCCAGCGAGGCCATATCGATCTCGGCTTCGCCATCGACCATCATCTGCGCCAGATAGTAGCCTGTGCCGCCTGCAGCGGTGATACCGAAGCTGAAGCCCTCGGCCAGCCACATGTTGCGCAGACCCGGAGCCGGACCAACCAGCGGGTTGCCGTCTGGGGTGTAGCAGATCGGGCCGTTGAAATCGTCTTTCAGGCCGGAATCGGCGCAAGACGGTACGCGTTCGGCCATCGCCATGTACTGATCCGCGATCCGGTCAATATCCAGCGGGAACAGGTCAGCGCGGAAGCTGTCCGGCACGCCATGTTCGAAACGCGCTGGTGCGCCATGTTCGTAGATACCCAGAATCCAGCCACCGCGTTCTTCACGCGCATAAGACTCGTTGTCGGCGTCACGCACAACGGGGTGCTCGGGGTTACCGGCTTCACGCCATTTGACCAGCTCAGGGTCTTTGTCCATGACGATGAACGTGTGCTCAACCGGGATCGCGGGCATCTTGATGCCCAGCATCTTGGCGGTGCGCTGCGCGTGGTTGCCCGATGCGGTCACGACGTGCTCGGCGGTGATCACCACCTGCTCGTCGGAGGGAACAAGGTTGCCGCCCTGCTCGATCATCTTGGTGCATGTGACTTCCCAATGAGTGCCGTTCCAATGGAAGGCATCCGCCTGCATCTTGCGAACGATGTCGACGCCGCGCTGACGGGCACCTTTGGCCATCGCTTGGGTCACGTCAGCAGGGTTAATATAGCCATCTTCGGTGTGATAGATCGCACCTTTTAGGTCGCCGGTTTCGATCAGCGGCCAGCGTTCCTTGATCTGCTCGGGAGTCAGCCACTCGTAAGCAACGTCACAGGTCTCAGCTGTAGACGCATAGAGCATGTATTCGTCCATACGCTCTTGCGTTTGTGCCATGCGCAAGTTGCCGACCACGGCGAAACCCGCGTTCAGGCCGGTCTCTTCTTCAAGCTGCTTGTAGAAATCGACCGAATACTTGTGGATGTGGGTCGTCGCGTAAGACATGTTGAACAGCGGCAGCAAGCCCGCCGCGTGCCAGGTCGAGCCTGAGGTCAGCTCGTCCCGCTCGATCAACATCACATCATCCCAGCCCGCTTTGGCCAGGTGATAGGCAATCGATGTTCCGACGGCGCCGCCGCCAACGACCAGTGCTTTGACTTGGGTTTTCATAACCGGGTGTCTCCCCTTGGAATCTGTTGCCACCATATGGCTTGATTCCAAAATCAATCGCGGAAGCCATCCGACCAGTGATATAAGAAAAACGACCCGCACGGGAGGTGCAGGTCGTTAAATGGCGACTTAGAACCAGCCGTCAGCCTTCCGAGCGACACCGCTTGGTGTTTCCGACGGTCTTGCACACCAGCTTGCCAGGCGGCTCGACGGCTTCGGGTTCCTGAACTTCCGGTGTGCTGTCAACGCTTGCGGGCGCATCCTCGGCCCCGCCGGTGAAGGCTGCGATATAGTCGCTTGCACTAAACCCGTCACCCGAGGCTTTGGCTTTCTGGTAGTAGTCCAGCCCCGCGACCGCCAGCCCGGCCACCGCGACAAAGCCAGCCAGATATTTTGCACTCATGTCGATCACCTGTTCGTCTTTCGCCGTAAGACACCACATCACCTAGACGTTTTGTGGGCACAAAGCGGACAAGATCGCGGAAACTGCTAGGTGTGATCGGCCAGTATCTTTCCCGGATTCATGATGTTGTCGGGGTCCAGCGCGGCCTTGATCGCGGCCATGTAGTGTGTTGCCTGACCCAGTTCTTTTTCAAGATAGGGGCGCTTGCCCTGCCCGATGCCATGCTCGCCCGAGCAGGTGCCCTCCATCGAGATGGCCAGATCGTTTAGCCATCCGACAAATTCATCGGCCCGGCGGACTTCTTCGGCGTCGTCCATGTCGATCAGGGGCAGCGTGTGAAAGTTCCCGTCGCCGACATGCCCTACAATAGGCGCAAGCAAGTCAAGCTCAGCCGCTTTGTCCTGAGCGGCCCCTACGGCCTCGGCTAGACGGGAAATCGGCACGCAGACATCGGTCGAGATCCCTTTGGCGCCCGGTCGCAACTGAAGGCTGGCCCAGTACATGTCGTGTCGCGCTTGCCAGAGCTTATTGCGTTCCTCGGTGGTCGAGGTTGCCGCAAAGTCTGTGCCGCCAAACTCTTCTGCGATCTGACCAAAGGTCTCGGCCTGTTCGGCTGCGCTTGCGTCCGAGCCGTGGAACTCCAACAGCAGCAGAGGCGTTTCCGGCAGGGTCAGGCCGGAATATGAATTGGCGGCTTTGACGGATAGTTCATCCAGCAATTCGATCCGCGCGACGGGCACGCCGTATTGGATCGTCATCATTACCGCCCGGCAGGCGGCATCGACAGTCGGGAAAGAGCAGCGGGCGGAGCTGATCGCCTCGGGGATGCCATGCAGGCGCAGGGTAAGTTCGGTGATGATGCCCAACGTGCCTTCGGCGCCGATCAAAAGCCGCGCCAAATCGTACCCTGCCGAGGATTTCTTGGCGCGATTGCCGGTTCGGATGATCTGCCCATCGGGCATCACCGCCTCAAGACTCAGTACATTGTCCCGCATGGTGCCATAGCGCACCGCATTGGTCCCGGACGCGCGGGTCGCAGCCATCCCGCCGAGTGAGGCATTTGCACCGGGATCAATCGGAAAGAACAGGCCCTGATCGCGCAGATGGGTGTTCAGATCTTCACGCGTGACGCCGGGTTGCACGACGCAATCAAGATCCTCGGTATGCACCGCCAGCACCTTGTTCATCTGGGTCAGATCGACCGACACCCCACCAGCAGGCGCGTTCACATGCCCCTCAAGAGAGGTGCCCGTGCCAAATGCGATCACGGGCACCTTATGCGCGGCGCAGGTTTTGACGATCTCAGAAACCTCCTGCGTGGTGTGGGGAAACACCACCGCATCCGGGCTTTGATTGGTGATCCAGGTTGTGGTGTGGCCATGCTGTTCGCGGATGGCCGCACCGGTTTGCAGACGATCCCCAAATTGTTGCTTCAAGATGCCGAGCGCCGTTCCAATCCCAGCCTCATTTCTCGGCAAAGCCGTCGCCTGCACCATGCTACCCCTTTCCTGCCCGCCAGATGCACGGGCCTTTCCCAATGTGTCGAAAAGGCCCACCCGAGCCGGGTAAGACCTAGATTTTATTCTCCCAGCGCGATCCCTTCACGCCGATGGTCCGCACCACCGCTGAGACCTTCACTGATCTCAATCGCATGCAGGCCCGAGGTCAAGTCGCGGGGGTTCACCTCGAACCCGATTTCGATCAGCGCATCTGCATAGCCTTCAGCCGCAGTGTCCACCTCGACATCATAGGTCCCGAACCGGTTGACCAGATGCGGCAGCGAGATCGCCTGCTGCACATCCATATCCCAATCCGCCCAGGCGATGATCGACTTGGCAACGTAGCCAATGATACGACTGCCTCCCGGAGACCCGATGGCCAGAACCGGCGCGCCGTCCTGCATGACGATGGTCGGGCTCATGGACGAACGCGGGCGCTTGCCGGGTTCCAGACGGTTCGCTATGGGCACTCCGTCGCGATGGGTGCGGAAAGAGAAATCGGTCAGTTCGTTGTTCAGCAAAAACCCGTTCGTCATCAGACGCGAACCAAAGCCGTTTTCAATCGTCGTCGTCATTGACAAGACATTGCCGTAACTGTCCACGATCGAGATATGCGAGGTCGAAGGCAGCTCCAATGACTCGTCATCAGCCCAGTTCATCGCATGATCGAACTCCGGATTGCCCGGAGCGACCTCGATCAGCGCGCCCTCGGCGTTCAAAAGCTCCGCACGCTGCGCCAGATAGTCCGGATCGACCAGCCCGGCGGTCGGCATCGGCACGAAATCACTATCGGCCATGTACCGCCCACGATCCGCAAAGGCGAGGCGTGAGGCTTCGCCGATCAGGCGCCATGCCTCCATGCTCTCAGGCCCCATCGCGGCCAGATCATAGCTGTTCAGAATACCCAGAATCTGCCCAACGGTCAGCGCCCCGGAGGACGGCGGTCCCATCCCGCAGACCTCATAGGCGCGGTAGGCGGCGCAGACTGGATCACGTTCAATGACCTGATAAAGGGCCAGATCGGTTCCCGACAATACGCCGGGGTTGCCCGGCGCGGTGCGGACGGTCCGAACGATATCTGACGCGATTTGCCCGCCGTAGAACCCGGCGGCACCGTCCTCGGCCAGAGCGCGCAGTGTATCCGCATAGGCCGGGTTCATCAGGCGTTGGCCCTGCTGCAGTGGCTCGCCTTCGGGCAGGAAATACTCAGCCGTTGCAGGGAAGCGCGAGAGACGCTCGGCGTCGTTTGCGACCAAACTGGCCAGACGAGGCGAAACTAGGAACCCGTCATCCGCCAGCCGGATGCCGTCGGTGAACAACCCGGGCCAAGGGGAGCGGCCCCAACGGCGGTGCGCCTCTTCCAGCAAGGCAGGCGTTCCGGGCGTGCCAACGGACAACCCTCCGACGACGGCATCAAAGAACTGCAAGGGCTCGCCGTTTTCATCCTGAAACAGGGTCGGCGTCGCATCCAACGGGGCCGTCTCACGCCCGTCCAGTGTTGTAAGCTGTCCGGTGGCGGCGTCATACCAGACCAGAAACGCCCCACCCCCAAGGCCCGAGGATTGGGGCTCGACCAGGCCCAGAACAACCTGCACCGCGACCATGGCATCCGCGGCCGATCCACCGGCGCGCAGGATTTTCGCCCCGGCCTCAACCGCCAGAGGGTTGGCCGCAGCGACCATCCAATTCTCGGACTGTACGGGCACGCCGCTTGTTTTGGCCTCAAGCGCCGCGATCAACTCGTCGGTCAGAGCCTGCACCTGACCTTCGCTCGCGCCTTCAGGGGCCACGGAGTCCGCTGTTTCCTGGGCAAAGCCCGGAGCGGTATAGGCAACGACAGACAGAAGTAATCCTGAAATCCGATTGATACGCATAACGTGCTCCTGGAAAAGGTTACAGCATGGATGGGACCACCTGATCCGGTGGTCTGTGCCCATCCTCGAAGGTCTTGATATTGATAATAACTTTCTCACCCATCTCGATCCGCCCCTCCAGCGTGGCCGATCCCATATGGGGCAGCAGCACCACGTTGGGCAGCTTACGAAGGCGTGGGTTCACCTGCGTGCCGTGTTCATACACATCCAACCCGGCGCCCGCGATATCGCCGGACCGGATCAGCCGCGTAAGCGCGTTTTCGTCGATCACCTCACCTCGCGACGTGTTGACGACCACAGCCGAGGGCTTCAGCAGCTTCAATCGCCGCGCGTTAAGCAGGTGGAAAGTCGACGGGGTCGAGGGGCAGTGGACCGATATGACGTCCATCCGCGCCACCATCTGATCGAGGCTTTCCCAGTATGTCGCCTCCAGATCCTGTTCAATCTCGGGGCGCAACCTGCGGCGGTTGTTGTAATGTACCTGCATCCCGAAAGCACTGGCACGGCGCGCAACAGCCTGACCGATCCGGCCCATACCCAGAATACCCAGACGGCGTCCTCCGATCCGTCCACCAAGCAAAGCGGTCGGAGCCCAACCGGACCAATCGCCCTGCTGCATCAGCGCGACGCCCTCTGGGAAACGGCGAGTCACCGCCAGGATCAGCGCCATGGTCATGTCGGCCGTATCGTCGGTCAGAACACCCGGAGTGTTCGAGACCAGAATCCCACGCTGACGCGCGGTTGAGACGTCGATATTGTCGACCCCTGCCCCGTAATTGGCAATCAAACGCAGCTTTTCACCAGCCTGCCCCAACAAACCACCGTCGATTGTGTCGGTCACCGTCGGCACCAGCACATCGGCCTCTTGCACGGCGGCGACCAGTTCCTCGCGGGTCATGGGAGTGTCATCGTCGCGCAGGCGAACATCAAACAGCTCACTCAGTCGCGTTTCCACTGCTTCCGGCAACCGTCGCGTAACAACAACACTCAGACGTTCTCTTGGCACTTCCGCCCTCCCACTGCTTTGCAAACGCGCTTGCGTCATGGCATCGTGGCGCAGGATAAGGCGGGGCACAAGAACCCCAAAGGCATTGAGTCGACCTTTTTTCGAAAGCAGATCAACAGGCACAAGAGCAGGCAGTCAGTGAGTGGTCTTCTACCGGTGAAACGCCTTTGTTTGGCGATCCTATCCGCGTATCTCATTGCGTTCGGCTCCGCGCCGGTCGCAGCCCAAGACGCGCGCGGCCCAGTCACCAACCTGCCCCTTCCGCGCTATGTCTCGATGAAGGCTGCCGAAGGCAATGTGCGCCGCGGTCCGTCCCTGACCCACCGAATCGACTGGGTGTTCAAGCGGCGCGGTATGCCGCTTCAGATCACCGCGGAATACGGCAACTGGCGCAAGGTACAGGATCGCGACGGGGCCGGAGGCTGGGTTCACTACGCCCTGCTGTCCGGCGTGCGCACGGTGCTGATCGAATCCGAGATGCTGCCCGTTTACGCCCGACCCGACCCGACCTCGACCGTCAACGCGCATTTCGAAACCGGGGTGGTCGCCCGCCTTGGCGCGTGTTCGCTGGACTGGTGTCGCATTTCGGCGGGGGGCTACAAGGGGTGGACGCTGAAAGCCAACCTCTGGGGCGTCGATCCGTCGGAAATCCGGGAATAGCCCCTTTTTCCCAGCCCCTAGTCAGTTGGCAAAGCAGATATTTCGTTGAGAGCGCCGATGATGTCTTCTGCGTGATCCGGATCGGCAAACAAAGTCCGAAACAGCGCCGCCAGAGGGTAGCCCGGCCAGGCTTCGTCCAACAACAGGATTGTGGCCCGCGCGCGCACATCGTCTCCGAGCCGTTGATAGCTTGCCGCCAGATAACCGATCGAGATCGCACTGACCGGGTCACCCAGCCTGACCGCCTCGTTGAACTGGTCTACGGACGCCTGATAGTCCCCCAAGTGATAGCTGGATGAAGCCAACACGCTACGATAAGGAAATCTTCCGTTGGTCGTATTAGCGTCCTGCGCCCGATTGGCGGACGCTATTGCGCGCTGGAAATCCCCGCCAAACAAAGCGAACAGAGCATCAAAGTTTGTGACGTGGATATCATCAGGGGCAAGCCGCGTTGCGCGCGTGGACTGTGCAAGCGCTGCTTCGTGCTCGCGCGAGCAAAATGAAGCCAGGGCAAGGGCGGAATGGCTCCAGCCTTCATCCGGTGCCAGTTCCAACGCTCGCTGCGCGCGGTTTTTGGCGAGGGTCAGAAGCGCCTGTTTTTCAGCTCCGGGCGGGGTTGTTAAGGCAAGGATGCTGATCGCCTGCGCCGAACCGGCATAACCGCCGAAATAAGTCTCATCTAGTGCCATGGCGCGTTCGAACATACCGCGCACGGCTTGCACCCTGTCGCGGTCCAGAACCGGGAACATCAGCAGGCGCGCCTCACTCGCCAGATTAACGGCTTGTAGCTTGGTCGGGTTTGTCGAGAACAGCGCCTCTCTGACAGCTTGTTCTTGATTGGAATTTGCAGAGGCTGCAACCGGGCTGGGCGGTGACTGGGGCGTGCGGGAAGAGAAAACCGCGCCGCCCGCGATAGCCAACGCAGTCAAAGCCGCTACTGAGACCCAGACCAACCTTGAGGGACGCGCCCGCTCCGTGGGTATGTCGATTTCTAAGACTTCGAACCGGGGGACATAGCCGCCCGGATCTACATGGATGCGCAGCCTCTGATCCTTGCCGGAGTTCGAGTAGAAGCTCGCCAATCGCCGACGCATGCGCCCCGCATCGACCCGCACGACCGCCATGGGGTCACCCCCGGAATCCAGCGCCCTTCCGTAGACATCCTCGGCGATCGACTTGGCGCGTATATCCTCGGACTGGCCCGCTAGAAGCTTTTGGACAACGTAACTGAGGAAAGACTGCAGCCGCTCGGCCCCATCGAATTCCGGGCTGTCCAGGACCGCCTTCAGGGCCCGCTGAATGTCTTCATCCGAGAGCGCAATCTGGGCCGGTTCTGACTTTACGCTGGTGTCTGACATCGCTTTCGTTAACCGCGGTCTGCTTGCAAGTATCTGAAAAATAACATGTTACCCCGTAACATACGTTAAGATACCTGAATGTGTAAATGAAATTCGGGCAGAATGATTAGCAAAGGAGGGGAACGGACCTCATCGCGGGGGCACAACTGGGTTCAGACACCGTGAGGCTTATGATGGCTTGCTTGTCGATACACTTTCCTGATCAGGCGAATGATATCCGGCGCCTGCGAAGCTCAGACACGGTCTTTGCGCAAATCTGCGCTGACTTCGAAAGCCTGGCTGCTCTACTTCCCTGCGATGCAAGCGACCCAAGAAATTCTGATCTCATCGACAGCCTCCGAGGGCTTGAGGACGAAATAATAACTTACCTTTCGTCCCATGCGACCCCTCCCGAGGGCTAATCAAGACGCAAAAAGGCGATTCAAATGTTGGCCAATCTTCTCTTCTACGTCGGGCTCCTCGTGTCGTTGACCATCGGGTTCATGTATTTCCGCGATCTCGGTGACGTCAGCCAGATGGTGCTGAAGGTCAAGCGTAATAACATGATCCGCTTTATCCGGAATGAGAACACCTATCTTGCAGCCGGATTCGCCGGGCTTGCGCTGATGCTTGTCGGGCATTTCCTTGGTGGCGGTCCGGGCTGGCTGTTTTTCCTCGGCGTGCCTGCAGTGACTCTGGTGATCGTGTTCCTATTCGTGTTTCCATGGGTTTGGGTCCATATCGGCCTGCGCAACCAGCAAAACACCGCCCGCTACTATCCAACTTCTGAGGCGCAGCGATACATCAACCCCTCTGCCAGCGTTCTGGTGATTGAAAACAACGGCCACGCACGGGCGCATTCCGACGCCCAGCTGATGCGCCCTCATCTGGCGGGCAACGAGAAGGGATTGGGCGGCGATGACATCGTCATGACCTATTGCGCCATGGCCAATCTGGGGCAGGCCTACAAACCCGAGATCCACGGCAAACGTCTGGATCTTGAGGTGATGGCCCAGCACGGCAACAACCTGATCCTGCGCGACAACACCACCGGAGAGCCAATCCAGCAGATCTATGGCCGCTTTGACAGCGACGCCTCGAAAACAGCGGCGATGCAGCCTTGGCCCACCTTTCGGATGAGCTTTCGGGGATTTCAAAAGGCCTATCCAGATGGTGAGGTCTTTCTGAATAAGCCCTCCTCGAACCCGCTTCTCAGGTTGTTCGACACCTTTACTGAAACGGTTTTCTCCTCGGGCATCGCCAAGCAGCACCAAGAAGAAGCGCCGGTCATGGATAACATGAGCCATAGCGACAACCGCCTGCCCAACAAAACCTATGTCTGGGGCATCACGATCGGTGACGATGCAGTTTGCTGGACCGATGATTTCCTGGCCGAAAATAAAGGACTGATCAACGCCACGGTTGGCGGGCGTGACGTCGTGGTTTCCTACGACCCAATCTATGAAAGCGTTGGCGTCTGGTACAATGACAGCGGCGCGCCGATCACCCATGTCGATTTTTTCGGACACGCGGATTGCGGCCAATTGACCCGTGTTGAGACCCTTCGATCGGGCATGTTCTGGCATGTCTGGGTCGAGTTCTTCCCCGGCACGGACATCAACCGCTCCGGCCCGCCCCACATCACATCTGACCCCCGCCAGACCCCCGCCCAAAGCGAATGAGGATTGTTGAAATGAAAACCCTATCCAGCCTGTCGGTGCTGTTCTGTCTATCGGCCACGATCTCAACCGCTCAGGATGCGCCGATCATCCATGATGCCGAGTACTACATCCTCGAAGCGCAGAATGCCGAACAATGGGCTGCGGACAATGCCGAGGTTGATCAGTTGCTCGAAGAGTTCCGAAACTCGAACGACGGCAAGCCACCCAACATTATCAATATCCTGATTGACGATATCGGCTTTGGCGATCTTGGTATCCCTGAACTCAACGCAGTGCGCGGGTATTCGACGCCTCATATCAACGCCTTCTCTGACGAAGCGATGCGCATGGTGCGCATGTATACCGAACCCTCCTGCACACCCACACGGGTTGCGATGATGACCGGTCGGCTCCCGGTTCGGATGGGCATGGGCGACACCACGGTCGACATCGCCGGGTTCGGGCTGCCCGCCGACGAGGTCACGCTGGCGGAGATTCTGTCAGATGCGGGCTATGCGACCGTGCATGTGGGCAAGTGGCACATGGGCGATATCCCCGAGGCCTGGCCCCATAACCAAGGCTTCGATTGGGCGGGGTTCCCGGTTCATCAGCAGGGCCAACTGACAATCTATAACGACGACGCGATCAAGGAACAGGTCTCGGTCGGGATCGCGGATTTCGATGACCGTTTCGTTCTGGACGACTTCTTTCGTCCCGACCCTGCCGCGATGGTCACCGGCCTTGAAGCTGAACGCGGGGGTCTTGCGCGCGAAGTTGACATGACCGCAGGCGAGCGCTGGACCGCCGAAAAATATGACGAAATGAACCAGCGCTATCAGGATCAGACGCTTGAAAAAATGCGCGAGCTTGCTGGTGGGGACGCGCCTTTCTTCCTGCAGTATTGGCCACTCATTCCGCTGGACAACACGCGCGCAGGTCGTTCGGGGCCGCAATCGCCGAACGGTGGGCTCTATGTCGACAAGATGCAGCAGCTCGACAGCTGGCTCGGCGATATCTTCAACGAGATGGAGGCGCTTGGCCTAGCCGACAACACCATTGTTATAGTGATGGGCGACAACGGCCATTTCACCAAGTATTCGCCGCAGTCAGGGTTCACTCCGATGGTTTTCGCCGGTGGCAAAGGTGATGTGTCCGAGGGCGGCATTCGGGTCGACAGCTTCATCCGCTGGCCCGGCATGATCGAGGCCGACGGCATCGTCGGAGATATCGTCCACGTCTCGGATCTCTATACCACACTCGCCCGGTTCGCCGGAGCCGAGAGCGGTATTCCTCGGGATCGGTTGGTGGACGGGGTCGACCAATCCTCGCTACTGCTGTTGGGTGAAACAAAAGGACGGCGCGACCACCTGATCGTCTATTCCGTCCACACCCCCCGCGCGGTCATTAAAGATCAACTAAAGCTGCGCATTCCCGGAGCCGGAGAGAGCGCGATTCTAGCCGATTTCTTTGATGTTTACCGCGATACCCACGAAAAATACCCGGTGTCGACCGAGGTTGGAGCTTGGGGCGGGCAAGAGTTTGTCCGCATTCTGGGGCGTCATCTAAAACGCAAGGAAAAGTATCCAGACATCGAACCAGCCCGTGGTGTTCCCTATGAAGGCATCGAAAACCTGCGACCTGAAACCGAAGCCGCTGTCGAGGCATTCCTGCTCAAACAGTCTTCTGTTGGCAGATGATCGTATATCCGGACACTGACGCCTTGAAGCAAGGTCGTCGCGAAATTTGAAAGTAAGGAGATTCACCTATGGCAATCAGATCCACTGCCGCGATAGCGGGCGCCACGGCCCTGTCCTGTCTATTGTCGAGCGCAGCATACGCTCAGTCCCTGCCTGCACCGGGTCAGACCGAAGAGGGCTGGCGACACACTCTTGGCTTTTACCTGTTCACCCCGCTCCGTACACATGGAACGTCAACCGTCTCGGGCGTTTCAGCCGATATCGACCTCGATCTTGGCGACGTGCTGGATGTTCTCGATTTCGCAGCGGCCGGGCGGTATGAGGCCTGGAACGGAGACTTTGGGATCATCGTTGACGCCAATTACGTCGGCATCGGAGAGGACACCACTCTCCCCGGCCCCGCCTCAACTGCAGTGGATGTAGATGTGCGCCAAAAATGGTTTGCGGTCATGGGTGCCTATCGCGTGGCGGATGGGACCTATGGTGCCAACAACCAGCGATACACCGTCGACCTGCAAGGCGGCATTCGCTACAACTCGATCCGGCAGGAAATCAGGTTCACGACTCCGGGGCCGACGAACCCGCCCACCCAAGGCGGTGACGAAGGCTGGATTGAGCCCGTTGTGGGTGCCCGGGGCATGTGGCGTCTCAACGACCGGTGGACCACCATCGCATCGCTGGAACTTGGCGGGTTCGGAGCCGGAGGCAACGATCTGCAAGTCGGCGCAAATATCGGCTTTGACTACCAACCGTGGGATCGAACCGCGATCACCTTTGGCTACAGATATTTCAGTGTCGACTACAGTGATTCAACGTCAACCGGCCCCTTCGCCTATGATGTCACGCAGCAAGGGCCCTATGTGGGGCTAAAGGTCTTTTTCAACTAGATCCGACCGCCTTGCCGTGCCTCGTTCTTGCCGGGCTCGTTCACTCTATGCTTAGAACCAGTTTGCCGGTGGTTTCACCGGCTTCCAAACGACGGTGCGCCTCGGCGGCTTGGGCAATAGGTAGGATAGTCAGCTGCGGACGCAGAACACCCGCTTGCAACAATTCAAACACCGTGGCCATATCTGCGCTGAACTGATCGGGGCGGTTGACGAAATAGGTGTATATGTCGCTCACCCGGACCGAGACCGACTTCTGAAAGTGCTTCGCCAAATCCTCGGCAAAACTGCCTGCGGGCGGACCGGCAAGGAAACCAAACAGAACTGCCGTGCCCAAAGGCACCAGAACGTCGAGGTCTGATTTGAGGGTTTCACCCGAGATCGGGTTCAGCGTCAGATCCACGCCGCGCCCTTCGGTGAGGTCCAGCACCCGCTCGGTGACATCCTCGGAGCGATAGTCGATGACGTGATCGGCACCTTGATCCTTCGCATACCCTACCTTGTCGGTGCTGGTCGAAGCGATCACCGTCATACCCAGATGCTTTGCGACGTGCAGGGCCATGGTACCAACACCCCCGGCTGCCGCGTGAACCAGTACAGATTTGCCAGCTGCCGCGCCGCCCAGATTGACCAGCATATGGTAGGCGGTCATACCATTGACGGGGATTGCGGCTGCGGTTTCGAACTCGACAGTATCGGCCAACCGGGAGACATAGGACGCAGCGATCACGGAATGGGTGCCGTATCCACCGGCACCAATCGGCCCTATCCACGCCACGCGGTCCCCGACAGAAAATCCTTCGACCCCCTCGCCCAGCGCCTCAACCATTCCGGCCCCTTCAACCCCGGGCACATGAGGTAGTTCGGGCATCATCCCCTCGGGAATTTCACCTCGACGGATGATCGTGTCGATGAAATTGACTGCCGCGGCTTTGTTGCAGATCAGGATTTCCCCGGCATTGGGCGTCGGGGTCGCACGGTTGGTTTCGCGCAAAACATCTGGTTTGCCGGTCTGGGTGATTTCAATAGCGAAAGGCATGAGCTGTCTCCTTCTGTTGCGCAGAAAGTAGAGGCCATGTCGTTGGATGATAATAGTTGATACCAGAAGAAATAATCCCAAAAATAGAATAATGATCTACAACGACCTTGCCCTGTTTACCGTCGTCGCAAACCATCTCAGCTTTTCCAAAGCTGCGGAGCGTCTGGGGATACCGCTCAGCCGTGTCAGCCGCAGGATTGCAGAGTTAGAGGACCATCTTGGCACCAAACTGTTTGAGCGAACGACGCGGCAGGTGCGCCTGACGGAAGAAGGCCGCCGCCTTCTGGATCAATGTCAGGACCCGATCGAGGCTCTGCAAGGTATCGCAGGTTTTACGGACGACACGAGGCGCCAGAGCATCCGCATCACAGCGCCCCCGCTGGCCGCGCGCACGACCATTGGACCTCGGTTGTTGGATTTTGCGACACGAAATCCGGATGTGGCGTTTGAGATGACCACAACCAATGTCATGCTGGACTTCTTTCGCGACAATATCGATCTGGCCTTCCGCCTCGGCCCCTTGACGGATTCCAGCCTTGTCGCGAAACGGCTTTGGTCAGTTCCCTACTGCTTTTGCGCAGGACAGGGCTTCATTCGAGAGCATGGGCTAGACAGGTCGGTATCCAGACCAGACTTTCTTGCTTTGCCTGCCTTGAATGCGGGTCAACCCTGGGCGCTGGAGAGCGGGGAAACACTGCACCCGAAGCACATCGCCCACAGTTTGACCGACCTTGATGTCATTGCGCAGGCCGCCCGTCGCAACCTGGGTGTCGCGATGCTACCTTCAGATATGGTAAACGGCGAACTGCAACGGCTTGAGGTCACGGATGCCCAACCAATGACGCGGGACATGTTCGCCGTCTATCCCAGCCGCCGCCTGTTGCCAGCCCGGGTCAGGAAGCTCATTGATTTCATGACACCCGGCTGAACCTACCAATCAATTGCGACGCCATCGCGAAAGAACCCTCCGGTCGGGCCGCCTTTCGGTAAGGTCGCCGCCCAGACAACGCCCCTGGCACCCTCGGAAATCGGACGTCCCCCGCCGCCCATATCCGTGGCAACCCAGCCGGGACAAACGGCGTTGACGAGAATGCCCTGAGGTTTCAACGCCGCAGCGGTCTTGAGGGTCAGCGCGTTCAGAGCCGCTTTGGACACGCCATAGCCAGGCGTTCCGGCGGACATGCTGGTCAGCGACCCCGCACCAGAGGACACGTTGACGATCCGGGCATCCATTCCTTGTTTCAACAGTGGCACCGCCGCAATCGTGGTCTCCCACGGGCCGAAAAGGTTCGTATCAAACGCGCGACGCACCCGGTCCAAATCGGCGAGGTGGACCTGTTGGTCGGTGTCGTAGTCCACACCAGCGTTGTTCACCAAAACATCAAGGCGGCCATAGGCCGATTCAACCATCAAGAAGAAGGCGGCCGCGACCGAGTCCGGACTAGAGACATCCAGTTGCAAGGCTTCCGCCCCAAATCCGATCTCATCCGCAGCAGCCTGCCCTTTTGCCAGATCGCGCGCACCCATCAGTACCTTCATCCCATGGTCCCGGGCCAATTGGCGGGACACTTCTTTGCCAATACCGCGGTTGGCGCCGGTCACGAGTGCGATACGCTGACTGGTCATGATCCCTCCTTCAATTCGCCTCGGCAGCGCGCTGGCCGGCAAGAGCCACAAGCCCACGGTCACCGGATTCCCAGATTGCCGTCATGGTCATTGATGTGACAAGCCAGCGGTCGTCTGATTTCTCAAGCTCATAGTCATAGCGACCACCCAGCACCCACAAGGCGTCATCAAGACGATGGGTTGCGGTGAAATCGGCCTGTGCCGTGGCGGATTTATCGGACAGAGAGGTTACAGTGTGATTGGTCACCATGTGGTGCGTCGCGTCGAAACCAGGAAGAAAGGCGGACCATCCAGCCACAAGCTCGTCGGCGGATTGTGTGACCGGGTCTCCGCCCCAGAGGCTGGTGTAATCCGTCGTGACTGTATCAGAAAACGCGCTGCGCACGCGGGTCCAGTCGTGGCGGTCAGCACCTGCCGCGATATCGGTGATTGCGGTCGAGATATCGGCTTGCTGCTCGGCAAACGCTGCGGTTCCGATCATTGAGACGGCCGTAAGGGTCGATGTGAGTTTTCTACGCATGAGAATGCTCCGAATGGATGAGGGTGGACGCCAAACGATTGCTCGGCGTCCTAACAGGGCTTAGTTGCTCGAACCGGCGCGAAAATGGTCAGCGACGGTATCGGCCGCGCGGGTGACATCCTCGGGGTTGTCGTAGAAGTCAAACTGCGTGACGTCCTCAAGCCACTGCGCAGTTGCATCGCCTGCGAAACCGGCAAGGAAGGTCTGCACACCCTGTGGGATCGCCGCGCTTTCCGAGTGCACAATTGCCAGTGGCTTATCCAAACGCTGCGGATTGTCGGCGGGGTGATAGGTCAACCATCCTTCCCAGCCCGCATTGTTCCACTTGTCGTCGTACTCCGGTATCCCGCCCCGGTCGGCCTCATAATAGTATCCGCCGATCGGCATCAGCACGCCCTCGGCACCCTCGGGGCCTGCGGCGGGGATGATCTGACCACTTGCGGCCTCGGCAGCGTGGGACACCTCGATCAGCCCGGCGACACCTTCTGCGCCGCCATAGACCGCTTCGACGATCTCTTCGTTCTGCAACCACGGTGCAACCAGACCCAGCCGCTGAACCAGCGGATTGCCAGAGACCGCATCGACCATGTACCCGGCCGAGGCGCAGATCCCCAGACCGTTGATGTGGTCGGCATCTACTTCGGGTAGGGTCGCAACGAATGCGATGGCCGCTTTGATGTCCGATGTCTTGGCCTCGGGGCTTTCAACGAAGCGCACGTTGTTCGGCAGATCGCCCGATTTGCCCCAACCGCGGAAATCAAAGGTGAAGGCGGCAAAGCCGCGCTCGGCAATTTCTCGGGCATAGTTTGCGGGCATCTGTTCCTGAACAGAGGTCCAGGCCCCGGTCACGACGACAGTCGGCAGAGGCTCGGCTCCGCGCTCTTCCGGCAGGTACAGCGTGCCGGACAGCATAGCGCCTTCGTTCTCGAAGGTAACGGTGCGGGTTTCGACCTGCGCGACGGCGGCTGTTGACGCCATAAGCGCTGCGGCGGTGTTCAGAGCGAGGGTATTCATAGCGATATCTCCCAAAATCTGTCTGGATGGGCACAAGCCCGATGACACCTGAGATATGCTGCTGTCAGCAGGGATACTTGCACCGGACTGCCGCGTTTTTGAAAGATCCTGCTTTAGACGGCATTCGCCGCGCGGAACGCGCGCGGGGTCTGCCCTACCACCTGTTTGAAACTGCGCGTGAAATGCGCCTGATCCGAAAATCCACAAGCCAAAGCGATATCACCCAGAGGGCGCGTGGGGTCTTCGATCATCTTCATCGCCTGCTCGACCCGGTAGGCCATGACATATTGCATGGGGGTCGAGCCCAGCGTTTCCTTGAAAACCCGCGCAAAATGCGAGGGGCTCATGCCCGCCTCAGAGGCCAGTTGATCGACCGTGATCGTTTGGTCCAAACGGTCCTGCACATAGGCCAGCACCCGTTGATAATGCTGAGAGGAAAAGCGTGCGGACAGCTCGACCTCTTCGGCGCGGCGTTTGCCGTATTTTTGCAGCAGTTTGACCAGAAACACCCGGCTCATGGCTTCGAACATCACGGCTGAGGACATGTCGTCCGTTGCCAGCGCATCGCGCAGAATGACTCCTGCAGCGCATAGGTCAGGATCGGAAAACTGCGGCTGGTCGTGAAACTGCTCTGGTGCCAGCAGCATCCCAAGTTCAGACTGCGCAAAGCGCTGGACCTTGTCCGGATGCAAGGTGATCACGATCACGTCGGACTGTCCGTACCACCGCCATCCCGACCGCATTCCTGCAGGTGTTACGATGACTTCGTCTTTGCAAAAGGTGAAATCCCGCAGCGTGCCGTCCCGCCAGTTTTGCACGCGATGCCCCTTCTCCTGCAGGTTCAGAAGGACGTGGTGTTCCGAAAACACCTCTTCCGGCATCCGATCAGGTTCGGCCCGAAAATACCGCACTGACATCAAACCAGCCGCCGAAGGGCGCTGCATCTCATCACTGTTCAGCAACGGTTCTGACGGGTAGATATCAGCGTATCTTAGGGGCAAGGAGCGGCTCCGGCTTGCAATGCTCGATATGTGGGTTCTGCGCGCGCAGGGTCAAACGCTTTGCTGGCGCTTTATGTGGTCGATGAAAAGCCTCAGGGGCATCATGGATTTATACTCGCGTGGGAAATACATGAAAATACCGGGGGTGAGGCCCAAGTGGTCCTCAAGAACTGGTGTCAATACTCCGGTATCAATCAGTGGGGCAACATAAGCCCTGAAGGTATAGGCCAACCCTAACCCTCTTTTCGCCAGATCGACGGTTGCAGGAAGGGCGTTCGCGATCAGGTTACCTTGCACATCTACGGCATATTCCTCCTCGCTCGATTGAAAGCTCCATGGGGCAATCTGGCCCGAGGATTGGAACCTGTAGCGGATACAGGTATGCCCCAGCAGGTCAGGCGGCGTTTCCGGTATGCCACGTGCCGTCAGGTAATCCGGGCTGGCGACGACGGTCACTGGAAGCGGCGGCGTCAACCGCACAGCCACCATGTCCTGTGCCACACGATCCCCCAGACGGAATCCAGCATGCAGCTCTTCCCCGAGTATGTCTGAAAGCGCATCCGTCAACGACAGTTCCAGTTCGATCTCGGGATACGCGGCACAAAAACTCTTGAGGATCGGACCCACGTAAAGGTGGTAGGCAAACTCCGGCATCGCCAATTTCAACGTGCCCCGCGCGGCGTGACCGGTGCTGCGCGCGCTTTCGACCGCCTCGGAGAGTTGATCAAAGGCAGGCCCCGCGCCGCGGATCAGGGCGCGCCCGGCCTCGGTCAGGCTGATTGAGCGCGTTGTCCGAATGAAGAGCGCAGTGCCCAGTTGGTCTTCCAACGCTTTCAATTGATGGCTAACGGTCGAAGGCTTGATACCCAGCGCCTCGGCCGCTGCACGTAGCGATCCATGGCGCGCGATGGCGGTAAAGATTTCAAGCGTGGCGAGTGGCAGGCGCATAGAGTCCCCCAATAGATTTATTATTCGATCTTACACATGAAAGTAATGCCGACAGGGTGAATTATCACGTCCCACCGGGATTATTATCTTCGTGTCATCGCAGCCCAAAAGGCTGTCACCACGTATTCAGGAGGACACAAGATGAACACTCTGACCAAAGTTGCTGCCCTCACCGCTGCTCTGATCACAGGAGAGACCGCCATGGCCGCATCCCCAGAAGACAATATCAAGGTCGTACAAGACTTCTTCGCCGCCTATGGCGCCAGTGATCTGGACCGCATCGCAGCTGTGATGGACGAGAACGTCAAATGGCACATCCCGGGCCGCCACCCCTTGTCTGGAACCAAGACCGGCCGGGACGAGGTACTGGCCTTTTTCGAACAACTGGGCACCGCCGGATTTCAGGCAGAACCGATCTATTTCGGGGCCGACGAGACCCATGTGGTTGATATCCACCGCGGCTGGTCGAACGCCGATGGCAAACCGAATGTCGATACGACCTGGGCTCTCGTATACCGGATCGAGAATGGCAAAATCGTCGAAGCAACCAACCTATCAGCCGATCAGGATGCGGCAAATACGTTTTTCTGGTCCCAATACTCGCTGGCTCCGATCCCTGAGCGACTGGCCAAGCAAACCATCAACAGGTGATTCAAGTGAACAATTACCCCGAAATCCGCGGTTTCATTGCCGACTGGTTTGCCCAGTTCGACAGACTGGATCCGATTGAAGCCTTCCTGCCTAACCTCCACCCGGAGGTGGATTGGGACATGCCTGACGTCGATACTACCCTCAACGGGCATGATCGCGTGTGTGCTTGGTATCGTGGCGTGCTTGAAACCTTGCAGCGTCCAACCGAGCATCACGTTAGCAAAGTCGAGATCAGGCCGGGTGCCGCAAAGTTCGAGGTTCTGTTTCGCGCCACGACGGTTGCGGGGGACCACATTGAAGCCCGCGTTCAGGAAAACTGGCGCTTTGAAACCCGACCCGACGGCCGCCCGCTTATCACCCATTATTCCGCACAATTCTTGCAAGAGACTGACATATGAAAACCCTCGTACTCACTGCCCATCCAGACCTGAGTAAATCGCGCATCAACCGCGCCTGGTTTGACGCACTTTCAGAAGCCGCCGACGTGACGACCCGCGATCTGACCGCGATTGGCGGCGGCGAGATGCATTTTGAAATCGAAGCAGAACAGGCCCTCTTGCTGGCCCATAACCGGATCGTGTTCCAGTTTCCATTCTACTGGTATTCCGCACCTCCGGTCATGAAAGCCTGGATGGATCAGGTGCTGAACTATGGTTTCGCCTACGGGCCGGGCGGTGACCAACTGAAAGGGCGTGAGTTCCTCATCCTTGTCTCGACCGGAGGTCCCGAGCACAGCTATCACGCGGGCGGATACAACAACTTTACAATGGCCGAGTTTCTGAAACCCTTCCAACAGACGGCGAACTTGGCCGGAATGACGTATCTAAGGCCTTTCGTGGCCCATGGCATGGCGGTGGCCTCTCAGGAGCAGATTGACGAGAACGTCCCCCATATGCTGGCCTATTTGAGCGACCCCGAATTGGACCCCAAGGTGAGACAGGCCCGTTTGCTCAAACAATTGGAAGACGACCCCTCACTGGCAGCGGCGGTAAGCTAAGGTCGACCGATCCTGCGCTGGACAGAAAACATAGGTTTTTCAGCCGGCGCGGGTTCTCCGATGCCCAATGAAAGGTAGATTATCAGCACGGAACAAGAATGTGAGACAACGATGGCCGAGACTGATCACCTGAACCACTGGTTGATTTCTGATGGTCGCCTGTTGGGCGACGAGAGGCTTATCGTCAAAGGCTATTGCGAAGGGTTGACCGCGCTTGGCGTCCCCCTCGCCCGCGCAAGGATCGCGCAGAATTATTCGAACCCTTTGCTCAGCGCTTGGGGGATCATCTGGACACCCGAGGAAACCCGCCGCTATACCGTACCGACCACGGTTTTATCCACCAGCGCGTGGCACGGCAGCCCGTTCGAATATGTCGTCACCCAGCGGCGCCCACTACGCAAACGCCTGACCGATCCGGACGTTCTGGCAGAGCATCCGGTCTATGCCGAGCTGGCCGAAGCAGGCGCCACCGATTTTCTGGCCATCCCGCTGGAGCACGGCAACGGCTCGGTTCAGGGCACCAGCTTTACTTCAAACGCAGATACTGGGTTTTCGGACGCACATATCCACTACATCGAAGACACGCGATACGCACTTGCCGCGGCTTTGGAACCCATTGCGATGCGCCAGTCGCAAAAGAGCCTTCTTCGGACCTATCTGGGGCACGGCCCCGCCGAAGAAATTGATCAGGGGCACATAAAGCGCGGAGAACACAGAACCGTTTCTGCCGCAATCCTGTTTGCGGATCTGCGGGGTTTTACCCAAAAGGCCTCGGCCTGGTCCGAGGGCGATTTGCTAGCCATGATGGGTGAGTATTTCGAGATGGTTGTGTCGCCCATCCAGGAACAGGGCGGTGACGTTCTCAAATTCATGGGGGACGGCATACTAGCCGTTTTCAACATTGATGACGACGTGGAAGCCTCGTGCCGATCTGCGGTGTGGGCGGCAGAACACGCGCTGGCCAACCTGCGCGATTACAACGAGACAGCCGCCGAAAAGGGAAGCCAGCCAATTGAGTTCGTCGTTGGCATTGATTTCGGTCGCGTCACCTTTGGCAATATCGGCAGCCCTGATCGCTTGGATTTCACCGTCGTCGGTCAGTCTGTGAACGTGGCCAGTCGCGTTCAGGAACTGTGCAAGAAACTG
Organism: Ruegeria sp. B10; assembly: GCF_056539825.1. NCBI lineage: Bacteria > Pseudomonadati > Pseudomonadota > Alphaproteobacteria > Rhodobacterales > Roseobacteraceae > Ruegeria > Ruegeria sp. B10. The sequence goes on along the minus strand of NZ_JBQFVP010000008.1, from coordinate 16,649 downwards.
AACGAAAAGATACTGGTGACTCAGAGCGTCGCAGAACATATGACAGGCTACAAACACGCAGCTGGCTATCATGCTATCCACGGCTTGCCGAAGAAAATCGAGGCTTTTGCGATCCGCGCATAGCTCTTCGAAGTCAACTTTTCGCCGAATAAAGTTGCTTGCGTCGAACCTATCGCAAGGATTTATCGTTTACACAGCGCAGATGGGGCACATGCCTGTTGGCTTGGACAAAACGGGATAGTTGTTGCTGAGGAATATGGCTGGGGTGGTAGGATTTTTTGTCAACATATTGAAAATTAACAAAATCAAGGGAATGGGGTCAATGGGTAGTGTTAGGATATTGGTTTGAGTCCAGCATTGTGCCTCACTGCTCTGCTTTTGACTTTTTAGATGTTAGAGAGTTCGCTGGTCATACGACTTGCGCGGGATTTGGGAGGCCAGCGGAACTTCAATGCTGTCGGCATCAGGGTCTGCTTAGCGGGTGTAGGTTCAGGGATAGCTTTGCACTTCGAGCAAGACTTTGCACGCCGGCGCGAACGCTTGAAGTCCCAGGGCCATGGCAAAACTCCGGTTAATAGGAGCAGCAGGCACAGCACTGACGAGTTTGGGCGGTAAAGCTGACTTTCGCTGCGCCTACAAAGAGCAGGAGCCGTCGCTTCGAAAATCTCGGCCGTTCTGTACGACTAAGTACAACCACTCACGCAGCCCGGCCTGCCCTTTGGGTGGGCCGGATGGTTTCATCTGCAGATTGTCAGGTGAATTGATACCAAGGCGTGCGGGGCAAGGGCATTCGGGTCGCCACGCTGGCTTGTAACTGAGCCGCCGTCGTTTTCAGCGCATCAATGACAAATTCGCGCCGGTTGTCGATCAGGGCGGAAGCAAAATGCGGAATCGTCAGCGACGCGATGACCGATTGACCCATTCCATGGCGAATGGGAGTTGAAATCTCGCTTATGGCGTTGCTCTCGGGGCTGCCGAGCGAGATGTAGTTCTGATCGGCGCAGACTGCCGCTTGATCAGAAAACTCTTGCAGCGACACCGGATTTTCACCTGATGCTATTTTGCGAAGATAGGCCAAGCGATCTTCGCGTGATGCAATTTCCGAAAGAAAACACGCCCCGGCGGATGTCGGAAACACAGGCGTTGTGTAACCGACTTGCACCGTGACACCATAGTTTTGAGACGACGAGACACTGTTGATCACAATCAGCTCGTCTTTGCCATTTGGTACCCAAAGGTGGTTGGACAGTTCGATTTCTTCGGCCAAACGGTTCATGTAAGGTTCAGCCAATTCTGCGAGTTTGCTGTTATCTGTGCGGTCTCCACCCAGCAAAGCGAGCTTTCCAGTTAGTTTGAACAGATCACCTTCCTGGCGATCGATGTAACCGCGTTCCTCCAGCACGATCATCATGCGGAAGATTTCGTTTTTCGAACGGCCAATACCTTGAGCAAGCTGAGACAGGGTAGGGGCAGTGTCCGACAGAGAAAGAAACTCAAGAATATCCAATCCCTTCTCCAAAGCGGGAGCGGAGTATTTTTGGAGTTTCGTTTTTTGCTCGGACATTCGCGGCACCTTTTTTCGAAGCTTTCTCAAAAAAGACGGCAGGGGCGCAAGCCCCTGCGTGTCCGACCGGCCACCCCGACAGGGAGGAGAAAGGAAACCGGTCTGATTGTTTTTTTTTACAGTCCGTTCTTCTTCAGGATTTCACCTGCGTTATCGGCAGTGATTGCCTCGGTGCCCATAACGACCGACTTTGGCACTTCTTCACCTTTCAGGTGCTTCAGGGCCTGACGCAGTCCTTCGGCGCCCGGGGTCGGGTACAGGAATGTTGCTGACAGTTCGCCGTTGGCAACCCAGGTCACGCCTTCACCTGGCAGGGCGTCAACACCAATGAAGATGATGTCATCTGCGCGGCCCGCGTCTTTGGCGGCCAGATAAGCGCCATAGGCCATCGGATCGTTGTGGCCATAGACCATGGTGATGTCCTCATAGTTGCGCAGGGCGGTCGACATGATGTCGTACGCCTGATCTTGTTTCCAATCGCCCGATTGCTGATCGAGCAGGAAGGTCACGCCTTCTTCGCCGTCAAAGGCCTCGTGGAAACCGTTGGCGCGGTCATGCGCGGCCTGAGTGCCCAGACCACCCCAGATTTCAACAATGGTGCCTTTGGCCACACCCGAGCCGCCCAGTTGGTCCAGCGCGAACTTACCGGCTTCGCGGCCGATCAGTTCGTTGTCTCCGCCAACCCACTGGACGAACTTGTCGGTGTCCACGTTGCGGTCCAGAACGAAAACAGGGATACCCGCGTCGGAGGCCTGTTCGACCACACCGGTCAGACCAGCGGATTCCTTGGGCGAGATCAGGATCGCATCCACTTCCTGACGGATAAAGTTTTCGACATCCGCCACCTGCTTTTCAGTGCGGTCGTTGGCGTCCGCGATGATCAGTTCGACGTTGTTGTGCTGGTCAGCTTCGGCACGCAGGTCTTTGTTGAACTGGACACGCCAGGGCTCAACTGTAGTTACCTGCGAAAAACCGATCACATAGTTGTCAGCCGCAAGTACCATCGAGGCCGAAAACGAGGTTACGAGCGCGGTGGCGGCCATCAGGCCCTTGCCAAATGTTCTTCTTTTCATAGTCTACTCCTTAGTCATGATGCGGGTTTCTCCAAATTCCCGCGTTCTGATTGCTCTAACCTTGGTCCGCCAAGATCTGAGGTTAGAGCCTCCTCCCTCTGCCGAGGCGCTCTTTCGCCATGACAAAGATCTCTTCAAATCGCCCTTCCTGAAGCAGGACGGCGACCACGATGATGATGCCCTTGAGCACCAGCTGCGTGTTGCTGTCGATGTTGTTGAGTTGCAGGATGTTGCTGAGGAAACCAAAGATCAGCACCCCAACAAAAGTCCCCATGATGGCACCACGACCGCCCATGAGGCTGGTGCCACCGATCACAACGGCTGCGATCGCATCCAGTTCCAGTCCCAATCCGGCATCCGGTTTACCCTGCCGGAATTGCGCCACATAAAGCACCCCAGCGAGTGCCGACAGGCCCCCGGCCAACGCGTAGGTGATGATCTTGTTGCGACCCACATTGATACCAGCCAGACGTGCGGCCTCTTCATTGCCGCCGATGGCCATAAGGTAGCTGCCAAAAGTGGTGAACCGTGTGATCAGGAAAAAGACCAACAGGACGCCAAGGAAGAAAAGCCCGGGTACGGGCAGGACGCCCCACAGCAACTCACGCAGCACTTCGAAACTTTCCGTCGCATTGCTGCCGGTGTAGACCGGGTAAACAGCCGTATCTTGCCCGGCAATGACGCGCGCCAGACCCAGCGCACCCACCATCATCGCCAGCGTCACGATAAATGGTTGCAGACGGCCATAGACGATCAGCGCTCCGTTCACCGTGCCCATGACGGCCCCGATGCAAGGCACCACGATCAGCACGGCCAGAACACCGAATTTCGGCATGACCTGTCCGGCAAGCCAGACCATCACGCCAATTGCGATTGCAGCCGCGATCAGACGGCTCAGCATCCGCGACGGCGCGCTTGTTGTCGCTGCTGTTTCAGAAGTACGGTTCAGGTTGCTTTGCACGAAAAAAATCAGGGCCGCGATGGTCACAAAAAGGACAATCCCGGTCGCAGGAACGCCGAAATAGCTTGCGGCGGTCCAACCTTCCTGTGTGAGCAGCATGGCGCAGATCACCGTACCCAAAGCCATGACAGAGCCCACGGACAGATCGATGCCAGCGATGAAAATCACCATCGTCATCCCAACCGCGACAATTCCGGTGACCGAAACCTGACGCAGGATGTCCGTCAGGTTCCCCAATGACAGAAAGATGTTGTTGCCCTTCGAGGAGAGGGGCGAGGTCAGCGCACCAAACAGGATCAGGGCGAACAGTCCCCAATACAGTTTGGTTTTGTTCAAGAGCTGCATGAACATTGCCGCACCTGGGCGGTCTTGTTTCACTGTCGGGCTGTTGGGTTCCATAACGGTCATGTCTTTTCTCTTTTGTGGGCCGGGGCAGTTAGCGGAACTGCATCGCCAGGGCCTTGATTGAATCCACGGACATTTCTTTTCGAGACAACTCTCCGGCCATCTGGCCTTCGCACAGCACAATCATGCGGTCACATACGGCCATGAACTCAGAAAGCTCAGAACTTGCGAACAAAACCGAGATACCCTGATCCGCCAGTCGTCCGACCAGGTCATAAATTTCGTCCTTTGCACCGATGTCGATTCCGCGAGTGGGCTCATCCAGCAGAAGGACACGGGGCTGTGTTGCCAACCACTTGCCCAGAACAACTTTTTGCTGATTGCCGCCGCTGAGCTTGCCAACTGGATGCTCGGGGCCAGTTGCCGCAACCTTAAGTGTTTCAATGGCTTTAAGCGCTTGCTTGCGCTGCTCGGCCTCGGAAAACCGGCCGAAACTGGACTGCAAAGGCATCAACGGCAACGCCACGTTTGATGAGATTGAGCGATCAAGAATCAGACCGTTGCCTTTGCGATCCTCAGTGATCAGGGCCAATCCACTGCGCACCCCGTCCTGAGGTTTAACGGGCCGTAGCTGTTTACCTTCCAGCGTTATCTCACCCTGATAACTGGCACCTCGTGCGCCGAAAAGCGTCTCGAGTAACTCAGTACGACCTGCACCCAGAAGGCCGCCAATACCCAGAATCTCTCCACGTTTTAGGTCAAATGAAACATCGTCCAGCACTTTGCGTTTGCCATCCCAGGCCGAAAGGTTGGCGACCTGCAATACGGTTTCATCGGTCGCCGGATTCTGACGTTCAACGGCGTTGATCTCGACCGTGCGCCCAACCATCATGCGGATCAGTTCGGCTGACGTCGTTTCGGTGGCCAGCCGCGTGCCGATCAGGTTGCCATCACGCAAAACCGTAACCCGGTCTGAGATTTCAAACACTTCATCCATTCGGTGCGAGATGTAGACTACGGCAACCCCCTGTAGGGCCAGATCGCGCACAACTTCCATCAGAATGTCAGCTTCAGCTTGCGACAGGGCTGAGGTAGGTTCGTCCATGATCAGCAGCCGCGCATTCATCAACAAAGCGCGAGCGATTTCGACAAGTTGCTGCTCGCCTACACGCAAATCTTTGACCGGGGTGTCGATGTCCAGCGTGAAGCCAAATCGAGCCAACGCCTTCTTTGCCTTCTCCCTCAGCGCTTTGCGGTCGATGAACGCGCCGAACTTCCGGGGCTCATGCCCAAGCAGGACATTTTCGGCCACTGTCATTTCCGGGATCAGGCTGAGCTCTTGATGCATGATGACGATGCCGTGTTTTTCGGCATCGCGCGGGGCATCGAATTCTACAGTTTCACCATCAATCTGGAATTTTCCAAATGTGGGTTTCTGTACGCCAGAGATGATTCTGACCAGCGTGCTTTTCCCGGCGCCATTCTCGCCCATCAAAGTATGGATTTCGCCACCGTCGAAAACGAGGTCGACATCCCTCAGAACAGATACGCCTGAAAATGACATGCCAATCCCGCTGAGGGACACTGTGATCTGGCTTTCGGTTCCTTGTTGCGCACGCAGTGCGGATTCTTGTTTCGCCATCACAGCGCCTCCCTTCGCCGATCTAAACGATTCTCCGTAAAACGGTTTCATATACGAAACCATAAGCGCTGGTGGAGCGTCAATAGGTTTTTTCCCTGGAGTAAAAGAGGAACTGCTTAAGTGCTTGATACGACCTTGAAGTCGGCAAACATAGTGCAGGTTTCGAACTTTCTAAACCTTCTTAGTGATTTGTTATTTATATTAATAATTGGAGTCTTGCGTTTATCTTGGACAATTTAAGGCAAGAAAAGCCACCACTGAATTCCCACCCGCTTGCCTTGATCGTCCGACTAACATTACTCATTTTGAGTGTTTCACCAGTGAAAATATTTTGGGTATTTCTCTCGACAGTGCGAAGTTAGTCGATAACTTCGCAGCCGATTTCGAAGGGAGCTTTCTTGCGAAGAAACTTGCTGAGATCGTTCGCGAAAGGCGGTAGCCAACGACGGCCTTAGGCCGTTACTTCTTTCGGACGTCCGGGCGGGAAGCGGACTTTCGCAGCACCTGCAAAGAGTAGGATTCGTCGCGGGGAAGCGGACATCCAGTTTGTACCATGACAGCCAAATTGGTTGGACTACCAGAAGTGCACGCATTGTCGAGACTTCGTGACATCCGTTAGACTGTGAACAGGAGGGTCCTATGCAGCGCCGACTCGCCGCGATCATGGCTGCCGATGTCGTTGGGTATTCGTCGTTGATGGGCAGCGACGAGGCAAGGGTATTGTCCGCTCTCAAAACTCTGCGTTCAGAGGTTTTTGATCCCGCAATTACAAGACATCACGGGCGCCTCTTCAAGGTGATGGGGGATGGTGCTCTTGTCGAGTTTGCTTCGGTTATCGATGCCGTAAACTGTGGCGTCGCGATCCAGCGGGCAATGGCTGAGGCTGCTCCGACCCTCGCCAACGGGTCGCGGTTGCAGCTTCGGATCGGTGTAAACCTCGGTGATGTCATGATCGCTGATGGTGACCTATATGGTGACGGGGTGAATATTGCATCCCGCATTGAAGGTCTGGCTGATCCAGGCGGTGTCGCGATTTCTGAGAGTGTCGCACAGCAGGCGATGGGCAAGGTGGATGCCGGATTTGAGGATCTCGGTCTGAAAACCCTGAAAAACATCGCTGAACCGGTTCGGGTTTTCCGCGTCGTGCTCGACAGAGAGCCCGCCTCCAAACGGCGATCAAGCAAGCTTCCATTGATAACAGGTGCATCGGTGCTGGTTGGTTTGGGCTTTGTCGGCTTGTTAACGTGGTGGATCGGCTTTGGTCACGAGCCGGTTGATGCCATGACCTTTGATGAAGCTGCTCTGTTGACGGAGCCAACAGGTCCGACCGTTGCGGTTCTACCATTTCAAAACCTTAGCAATACGGACGCCCGCGATTTATTGGCTGTTGGCATAGGCGAAGACATCATCGTTGAGCTGGGGAGCTATCAGGACCTCAATGTATTGTCCCGCCAATCCACCCATTCCGTTGGACCGGACGAAAAAGACCCGCTCAGTATCCGGCAGAAATTCGGCGCGGACTATGCGCTGGAAGGTTCTGTCCGGCAGGTTGCAGATCGTCTGCGCGTGACAGCGCGATTGATAGACACTACCTCGGGGCTTCAAGTCTGGTCGGGGGCGTATGACGAAAGCCTCACGACTTCAAATATTCTGGACGTTCAGCTGAACATTACCGAAAAAGTGGCCTCGGCTGTGGGTGACGCGGGCGGGGCTATCAAGCGCATTCACGCAGGTCATGCGCGCGCGAAACTTCCGGAACATCTCTCGTCTTATGAATGTTCCCTGCTGCGCGTTGGTTTTCTAAACCGACGAGATATTCAAGAGCGCGTCCGCGGCTGTATCCTGCGGGTTGTAGAAGACGAACCCGAGTATTGGCGCGGGTGGGCGCAATTGGCCGAGGCCCTGCTAACGGATGTGAAGCTTTTCACCGGGCTGTATCCAGGGACACAGGATGAGAAAATCCAACGCGCGGAAGAGGCGGCTCGGAACGCGGTGTCGCTGAACCCACTTTCTGCCCGCGCTCACTTCCTTCTGTCGCTTGTGCTTCAGATTCAACGCGATCTCGACGGGTTCTTCTCGTCTGCTGAAACGGCGCTGACATTGGGGACAGATCGGTATCTGCAAGGGCAGATCGGCTATGAGTTCATTTGGTCCGGGCGTCTGGATTTGGGGGCTGCGCTCGTCGAAAATGCAATCGCGCTAGACCCAAATGCAGCAGACCCAAACTGGTATCAGGCGCTGGCCGAGTATCATTTCCTGAACGGGGATTATGAAACAGCGCTGAGCACTTATCGCAAAGGGGCACAGCCGGACATTTGGTGGTCGGTCTCAATCGAAGTCGCAATTCTGGCTGAACTGGGTCCGCGCGACGCCGCCATTGCCGCGCGGGAGAGGCTGAACAAAACTCGTCCGGGGATAAAAATTGCTGACATTGTCTGGATGTATCGGCGCTTTGCGCGCCCGGATGAACACATCCTGCCTTTCGTCGAAGCCTACAGAGCTGTGGACATGCCCGAGGGGCGGTTTGCCCCGCTTCAGGATAGTGCAGGCTGACCGACGGAGCGCGGTACGGCACAGAGTAGTGCCAAGTCTGGCGCCGATTTTTATTCGGGCACGCCCGCCTTTTGCAAACTTGCCAACCAGATCCGTCGGTTTTCGGGGTGGTTTTTTGATCCTGCGAATTGCCTGCGCATCGCTGAGATTGACAGCTTGGGGTTGATCTCAAGCGCATTGTTAACGGCCTCTTGGGCTTCGTCTTGTCTGCCCATCTCGGCAAGAGTGGCCGCGCTCAACAGGTGGTGAAACAGCCGCCAAGTATTGCTTGTTGCCACCGCGCCCAACTGCCGGGCTGCGTCAAGCGCTTCTTCGTAGCGCTCCAGATGAAACAGGATGTGCCCTTGGTAGAAGTACATGTTTTGCAGCATCGGATCGCGTGGACTTAGCCGGATTGCCATCTCTATCTCGGGCAGGGCGTGGTCCTGCATGCGGAACCAGTCATAAGTATGCGCCAATTCCAGCCGTATACGCGCATCATTGGGATTGAGCGCGACAGCGCGCTCGAGATTTGCGATGGCTGGATCGGCCTCTCCGGTAAATCGGTAAATATAACCAAGAGCCGCATGTGCCTGCGCGTCCTGATCGTCCAGTTCAATTGACCGTTTGGCCGCCTCAGTCGCGGCAATCAACGTGTCCTGAGGCGTATCTGACCACTGAAAGAAGAATATCGTTCCCAGCGCGCGGGCTAACAGGCTGTGCGCTGCTGCGAATTCCGGATCCGCAGCGATAGCGGACTGCGCAAACGTCACCGCGTCCTGCTGTGCCTCTTGCGAAAACACGGCCTGCTGCGCCCGACCGCGCAAATACAGATCCCATGCACCCATGTCCTCGGTCGGTTTTTCCTGCGACCGTGCTTCGCCGGACTGGTATATCTCAGGCAATAACTGACCCGTGATGGCCCGGCTGATCTCGTCCTGAACGTCAAAGACATCCGTTACCTGACGATCAAAAACCTCGGCCCAGATGGTTTCGGCGCTGTCGACATCAATAAGCTCTCCGCTAATGCGCATCTGACCATCGGCGCGGCGGACACTGCCGCGGACAACATAGCCAACCCCAAGGTCGCGTGCGATTTCGATCGGGGTTGCCTTATCCTTCGCGTACGAGAACATCGTCGCGCTGGACACAACGAAGAGTTCCCGGTTCCGCGACAGATGCGCGATCAGGTCGTCGGTGAGACCATCGACGAAATACTGACCCGTTCTTTCGTCCCCGATATTGTCAAACTGCACAACGGCCAAAGAGGGTTTCCCGGTGTCCGGCAATCGCTGCCGGTCAGCAAATATGGAGAGCGACAGCATAGCGATTGCCAAAGCCAACAGAACGCCCGCAACAAGAACGCCGCGTTTGGGCGCGTGGGTAGTGCGCTCCGGCGGCTCATCCGATGCAACCGGGGCCACAAATTGGAACCCGCGCTTTGGAAAGGTCTTGATGTAGTCTGAGCTTGCCGCAGTATCGCCCAAGGCTTTGCGCACGGATCGAATGCGCGTGTTCAACGCGGCATCCGTGATCGCAGCGCCGCCCCAAATCTCATCAATGATCTCTTGCTTGCCAACAATCCTGTCTCGGTTCCTGACGAGAAATTCCAGCAATTGCAGGGCCTGAGGTTCCAAAGCAACCGGTTGGCCACTGCGGTTCTATCCCTGTGTCGGATCAAGTTGGAACTCTAAGAAACGGTACATACTCAAACCTACACTCCGCCATGTCCTTGGCTCAACGAAGTTTGCGGATTGTCAGATGAATGTCAGAAAAAATCAGATTCCGATCAAGCCCGGCGCGTTCGCCCGGCGTAACGTTTCCGGGGGTTAGTGTTCCGTAGCATTACTCAAAATAATAAGGAGATTGGATATGGCCCAACTGAAAAAACTTTGCATCGCGGCTTCGGTCGCTCTGGCGGGGAGCACTGCATTGGCTGAAACGGATCTTGAGGCGGCGTTGGATAACGGTGCCGAGCGCCTCAATGCCGATCAGATCGCAGAGCTCTTGATCGGAAATACTGTCACAGCCACCTCTGGAGAGAAGAGATTTCGCTTTTTCTATGACCCCAACAATATCGTGAGCGGAGAACTTACGAACGGTGGATGGAACGGTGCCGGCGCATTTGCCATCACCGATACGGATAAGGTTTGCGTTTCCATGGCAGCCGACAAGGGGCGCTATCGCTGTATGACAGTTCTACGTGTCGGGGACACGGTCCATAAGTTCAGTGCCGACGGAAAGAGAACTTTCGAGCTGCACAGCTTTGAACCGTCTACCGGTCTCTGAGTTTCGGTCTCAAACTGGTTCTGACACTGGACCTGCCATTTTTCTGGCTGAGGAGAAATGGCAGGCACGAAATCAGCTGCTCTGTTCTCCATGCGCGGTGAATGTCCGACTTGAGCGGAAATGGTTTGTCATAGGTCGAACACTGCCGGTGTCCGCTAAGGGCCGGGCGTATAGCCTTAGATTGGAGGCACGGCACGCACGGCGACCAACTGTCTGGCCGCCACCCTTTCACGATGTATCATATACAGCCCCGCACCGATGATGATGGCAATGCCAAGCAGACTAAGCGTGTTCGGGAAGTCATTGAAGACAAGATAGCCGAACAAGGTCGCGACCGGCAGCTCAAAATACTGCAGCGGTGCCAGCGTGGCGGAAGGCGCAAAAGACAGCGCATAGGTCATCATCATGTGACTCACCGTCGCAAAAAAGCCAGCGCCCAAAAGCCACAACAACGCGATGTCTGTCGGCCAAACGGGATCAAACAAATCAGAGCCGGAACCTTGCGCAACAATTAGAGCTGGAATGCAAAACAGGCTGGCGATCAGGCCGGTGTGGAATTGCAGGGTCACTGGGTGCACCCGACGCGACAACCCCCGGGTCAAAAGAATGTAGAAAGCGAAGGCAACTGCCGTGCCAAGCGGAATAATGGCAACCGCGCCGAAAGCTGCGAAACTGGGCTGGATAACGAACAACACCCCGACAAACCCCGCAAGCGCCGCGCCAACGCGACGTGGGCCGACGGCTTCACCAAGATAGAACTTGCCGACCAACAAGACGATGAACGGGGCCACGAACACGATTGCCAGCGCATCGGCAAGGGGCATCACCCGGATCGCGGCAATGAAGCAAAATGTTGCGAACACCAGCAGCAATGAGCGTAAAACCAGCACCATCACCTGACCTTTCGCCACGCGCAACGACAGTCCCATTATCCAGATGAAAGGCGCCATCAACGCGCATTGCACCACAAACCGAGCAGCCGTAATCTGCCCAACCGGCACGCTGGTCGACGCGAGTTTCGCAGACACATCCAGCAAAGGAGCGGTTAGGCAAAACCCCAGCATCAGCGCAACGCCGACAAGGGTACGATCCGGAGATTGAGGTATGGGTTCAGCAGAGGTCATCGTTTCATTTAGAGATGTCGCCAAATGCGTGTCTGTTCTCAATACGACCACAGGCAAAAGCCTTGCAATCCACGAGTTCGGGTTGAATTGGATATAGCGCTCGCGGCGAATGTCTCCTCTGACGGGCCGCACAGTCGCATCGTCTCGATTTCGTTTTCTCAAGAAGACGGCGTTGTTGCACCCGGCGCGATCGATCAAGTCTACGAAACGCGAGCGGTGCGCCTAACAACACATCGAGCAGGCGCAGATGCCGCTGAAATGGCCCACGCGTATAGATCCAGGTTTGCGCAACCGACAGCTGGGTCGATTTCCGGCCGGCTGTGTCACAGCATGTGTCACAGTTTCCGGAGGCTCTGTTGACCCTTATTTTCCTGGCTTTTCTGGAAAAGGTGGCTGGGGTGGTAGGATTCGAACCTACGATACACGGTACCAAAAACCGCTGCCTTACCACTTGGCTACACCCCATCGGTGAGCGGCTGTCTACGATTGTTGCTGGCAGGGTTCAAGAGGATTCAGATAAAAAAGTGGGCCGTCTAGAAAAAATTTTGGTCGCGCTTGCTGCTGCGTCCGCGGCGGGGTTCCTTTGACCTGTTTTCGACACCGATATCGCCAAGCGCCAGTCTCGGGATAGACAAACAAGGGCACTAAGATCCCTCGGAACTTAGATCCTGTGAGTTCGAATTCAGGCCTGGCACTGTCACCTTTGCTGACCTCGGTGCCCGGACGGCTTACGTTGAATTTGGGAGCCCATGGCGGAACGGATACTGCGAAAGCTACAATGGCCGTGTCAGGGACGAGCTACTCAACGGCGAAATCTTTACAACCTGCGCAAAGCACAAATCCTGATCGAACAATGGAGGAGACACTACAACACAAAACGCCCCCAAAGTGAATTTGGGCTATCGTCCGCCAGCGCCCGAAACCATCGTAGCGATGAATCACAGGCCGATGATGCACTATCAATCAACTTGGACCAGTCAGATTGGGCTGCACACTAAACAATGGGCCGCTCAGGGTCGCCTCAAAGGTGATGCGACGTCAGACCCGGCTGGGTTGCGGATCTCCATTCGTGAACCGAATGTTAACGGCCTGTTTTCTGCGTGTTCAACCGTGTTCTTTAATACTCCTGTATGAATCCTTGCCTGAAAAGTCTGATGGCCGAGATGCGCAATGAAATTCAGGGGGTGAATGGATGTTGGACCTTGCTTTGACCTTTTCAGCTACTTCAGTTTGGGTTGCCGTTGGTTTCTTGTCAGGGTTTTCTTTTTTATTGACTTGAAGGAACTTTTTGGCAGATGCACGAGCCCTCAACCCCTTACACCGCTGCAATGAACGCATTTCAGTTAGAAAGCGAAGACGCCGACGGCTACGCAGCGATGTGGGCCGCTTGTCAACTCATGGCGGTGCTTGAAGATAGGCCGGAGCTAATGCAGGAATATGCGGACTTGTGGGCGAGAAAGTGGAAACTAAATACACATTCGCACTTTAACGAAGACCCCATGTAGCACCTTTTGCATCGCGAAATCTGCGTTCAAGACGCCCAGTAGTAGGCGGAATTACCGGCCCGTTCAGCAAGGGCCTGCCCCTATCAATAAAGGGGTTTGCAGCTGCCACTTGCTCCACCGCCTTACGAATAGGGAAAGCCCACAATTGCCGCAGAGGTCCCCAATATGCCTGTCAGCTAAGCGAACGGGGTTCGGACACCACAATCACCTTGGGATCTGCAGAGAATACTTAAGATCAGTATTGTGGCAATTTACTAGAAGCGCATTCGAGGCAACCTACTCGAAAAGATACAAACATTCGTCGAAGTTGGGCAGCTTTGGATGAAGAAAGACAATCGATTAAGTTGCAAACGCTCCGACGTTCAACTTAGAGCGCTGTGTGCGCAAAATATGGCAAGGTTAAGGGAACTCCCAAAATACCTGAGTACAAACAATGCATTGAGAGGGGTATTTGGTAGCGGAGGAGGGACTTGAACCCCCGACACGCGGATTATGATTCCGCTGCTCTAACCAACTGAGCTACTCCGCCATGAGTGAGAGGCGATTTAAGGGAGCGGTCAGGGAGGGTCAAGAGGGAAAACACCCCCAACTAGCGGATTCTTTCAGTTCGTCGGCTGCCCCTCCTGCGGCAGAGCAGCGCTCGCCGCAATGCCAGAGGCGACACCGGCGATGAAAGCGGCGCAGCGGTCAGGCTCGGTGATCAGGATCATGTGCCCTGCTCCGTCAATCACCTTATATCCCAGCCCGAAGCGCTCCATTGGAGGGCCATGGTGAGGCGCCGACAGGATTGCATCCTCAGTACCATAGAGAATGGCGCCCGGTGTCCGGAGCGCATCATAGCGGGCGACTTGCTCGGAGATGCTGAGATCAACGCCGATCACATCCTCGGACGCCGTGACAAAGGCCGAGGGGCGCAGGCCAAGGGCGCCGCCCGCGCGATCCAGAAAATCCGAAGGCGACGTTTCAGGGTCGAACACTGCGCCCAGTGTGTGCGGTGCGGTTTTTGCTGCGATGGGAACGGCCAGCGTGTTGCCAATCAAGCGTCGCAGCCATTGCGTGCGAATCTCCAACGGTCTGAAAACCGCCGGCGTTCCCGGCAGTTTTTGGGTCAACGGGGCAAGCAGCGCCAGCCCGCCTACCCTTTCGGGAAAGTCCAGCGCCATCGCGAGCGACACCGCCCCGCCCAGCGAATGCCCAACCAGAATCGCACCAGAGACTTCTTTCGCCTCGAGAAACTCGGCAATCATCCGCGCTTGTTCTGACAGTCGGGCCAGATCGGCGCTGTCGCGTGTGGAATACCCGCATCCCGGCCGATCAAGCGCGATGACGTGGTACTCCTCGGCCAGTTTGTCGACCAGTGCGTAGGTATAGTGCTGCAATTGCCCTGCGAGCCCGTGGATCATCACGATGGTCTGCGCGTTCGGGTCACCTTTTTCAACGTAGTGAATGCGCCCACCGCGTACCGGAAGGATTTGCCCCATCTGTGGAACGGTTTTCAGCCCTTCCCGCATCAGGCTACGGGTCCATAGGTTCATTGCCAGCAGAAACACCGCGAAGACGGCCAGTAGAATAAGAAGCGTCGTCATATCAAACCTCGCTGCCTGCGGCTGGAACCGGGGCGTATTGCTCTAACCCGGATTGTGCCATGCGTTTTTGAAACTCTGCAACTGTTCCGGGCCACAGAGTCGTGTTGCGCCCTTCGGCGTCTTGATACCAAGACGAGCACCCTCCGACCTGCCAAACACTTTCGGTGTGACGGTCCTGCATTTCTTTGGTGAATGCGGCTTGCCGTGCGGGGTCGGGAACAACCAACTCCAGCCCTTGGCTTTGCATCCCGTCCAGAACGCGACCGATATGGCCGACCTGAGCCTCAATCATCAGCACGACCGAGTTGTGGCCAAGGCCCGTATGCGGCCCGAGCAGGATGAAGAAATTCGGAAACCCTGCGATGGCAGTGCCCAGATTGGCTTGCATACCCTCCGCCCATGCATTCCGCAAAGTCTGGTCATCTGTCCCGGTGATATCGAGGCGTTCGACCATATCGGTGACGTGAAATCCGGTGCCCCAGATCAGAACGTCGGCCTGCGTTTCGCCACCATCGGTTGCGATGATTCTGTCTCCTTCAATCGAACGGACTGCTTGCGATATGACGTCGACATTGTCGCGCGCAAGCGCCGGATACCAATCGTTCGAACTGAGGATCCGCTTGCAGCCAATCCGGTAATCTGGCGTCAGCTTCTCGATTTCGGCAGGGTCTGAGATCGCGCGTTCAAGCTCTTTTCGCCACAACTTCATGGCATATTGCACCATTTTCGGATCGCCGCGGAACACTCGATGGCGGTATTCAAAAACCGCGAAGATCAGCTTGCGCCGCAGTCGCGACAACAACGGAATCCGCGCGTACAGCCTGCGAACCCATGGCGCGATCGGGCCGTCAGGACGCGGCAGAACATAAGGCGCGCTGCGTTGGAAAATCGTTACATGGCGGGCCGTCTTGGCGATCTCTGGTACGAATTGCACCGCCGAGGCACCCGTTCCGACCACTGCCACGCGTCTACCCGCGACCGAGACGTTGTGATCCCATTGCGCAGAATGAAACGTCGGGCCCGGAAAACTGTCGGCCCCTGCAATGTCCGGAATACTGGGATGATGCAACGCACCGATGGCCGAAACCAGAAACCGCGCCGACCAGCTCTGCCCCGACTCCGTCTCGACTTGCCAGCGCGCGCCATCCCATTTGGCCGACTTCAACTCCTGCTGAAAATGACAGAGGTCGTAAAGGCCTTCATTGCGCGCAACACCCTGCAAATAAGCCTGAATCTCGGCCCCTCCCGCATAGGCGCGGCTCCAGTTCGGGTTTAGATGCGTGGCCATCGAATAGAGGTGCGAGGGGATATCGCAGGCAACACCGGGATAGGTATTCTCGCGCCATGTCCCGCTGATATCACCTGCCTTTTCCAGAATGGCGATGTTGCGAAGGCCACGTTTGCGCGCCTCAAGCGCCATGGTCAGCCCGGAAATCCCGGCCCCGATGATTAGCATATCGACATTGTGATCCACGCCCCCCCCCCCCTCTTCAAGACGACCAGAGTGTATTGGCAAAGACTATAAGTGCAGGCGCAGCCCTGAACAGCGTCCCGTTGGGTAATACTACCAAACTAGCACCAATTTACGTTGAGCTTCACGTGTCTCTGTGTCGTTTTCGGTGAATGCGATCAGCCAAAACTCCCCTTTTCGGCAATGAGGCTCGCAGAATCCGTCGTCATTGCGACCGAAAAGGTCGGAATCCGGAGCACCACACACGCCAAGAGTGTCTAGCCTTTCCAACCAACCCACTTAACCAAAGGCGCCTTTTCGGTGTCCGTTTAACGTCGAAATCACAAGGAAAAATTCAAGGCGCGACAGAACCTGAGTGGGTCAGGATTTAAAGCCGCGCGCCTGAACGACCGGTGCGATCACCGCAATAACATAAGAGAAGAGCCAGCAAAAAGAACGGCCTTCCACCCTATCAAATCGACAACACGGAGGAAATTGATGTCGATTAAAGAACCGTTTACGGATTTGGACATTAAGACCGCGGATAGCGGTTTTTATGAGAATAACAGCGTTCCGAT